>NZ_JBOHKS010000132.1:0-14919 GCF_050729195.1 Hypericibacter sp. | reverse complement strand
GGCGTCCGCCGAACGCCGTGATCGTCGGCAGGACCTCCTTGCGATAGGCCTCGTAGGGGACCGGGTCGGTGACCTCGAGTTGCACGATGCTGTAAGCCTTCATCGGTTGCCTCCTTTCCGGAACAAGGTCGCTGGGATCAGCCGCGCTTTCGGCTGACGATCTCGACGGGAGCGATGCGACCGGCCTTGAGATTGACCAGGATGTTCGCGACCTTCAGTGGCGCGGTCTCGCCCATCAGGATATGCAGGCCCAAGGGCGGCGGCCCGCCCGCGGCCGCCTTCTCCTGCATCTGGCGGAAGAACTCGATCGCGAAATCGCGCCGGTTGCGCTCGCGCTCGATCGCGAACCCGGCTTCCACCAAATGGCCACGATAACCCGCGGCGGAGTCGACGAAGCTGAAAGCGGGATCGGACGCCCAGGGGAGCGGAAACACCAGCTCGCCCTCGGCTTCGCGCATCACGTCGTAGATGCCGAAGACACCGCCCGGCTTAAGCACGCGCGCCACGCCCGCCATCAGGCGGCGCTTGTCCGCGATGTTCATGCCGACATGGAGCATATAGGCCCGGTCGAAGCGCTCTGCCTCGAACGGCAGATCGACCGCGCTCGCCTGGCGATAGGAGACGCCGTCCGAGAGTCCGACCCGCTTGGCCAGCATGGCCGCGACCTCGACATATTCGGCCGTCAGATCGATGCCCTCGACCTGGCAGCCAAAGGTCTGCGCCCCATGCCGCGAGGCTCCGCCGATGCCACAGCCGATATCGAGCACGCGCATGCCAGGCGCGAAATCCAGCTGCGCCATGAACTCGACCGTCGCCGGCCGGCCGCCGATATGGAACTCGTCGATCGGCGCCAGGTCGGCCGGTGTCAGCCGCGCCGGATCCTTGCCCGACGCTTCGAGCGCCGAGAGAATCGCCCGCTCGAGCGAGCCATGGCTGTAATGCTGCGCAACGCTGGTCTCGACGGTCATGACGGCACTCCCCGACAGCATCACTCCGGACGGCGCATGCGAAAGGCTTCGGTCACCACGGCATATTCCGAATAGCCCAGCCGCGCGATCGGCTTGGCCCCGGCGATATCGACCCGTCCTTCGCGGATGAGGGAATCGTCGATATGGACGCCCAGCACCTCACCCAGGATCATCACATAGGATTCTTGGGGATCGCGGCTCGGCAGCTGGACCGTCTTCCAATAGCGGCATTCGAGATGGACCGGCGCTTCGGCCACGCGCGGCGGCTTCACCAGCCGCGAGGGCGCCGGCGTCAGCTTGGCGAAGGCGAACTCGTCGGTGTCGGCCGGAAGCCGCGCCGAGGTCGCGTTCATCGCCTCGCGCGTGTCCCAGGTCGTGAGATTGCAGACGAATTCCCGGGTCGCCTCGACATTGAAATGCGTGTCCTTGATCGCCCGATCGGCTTTCGAGCCGCCGGGGCAGAACATGACCATGTCGGGATCTTCGGAGATCGCGTTGAAGAAGCTGAAGGGCGCCAGGTTGGGAACGCCGGCGGGGCTGACCGTGCTGATCCAGCCGATCGGCCGCGGCACCACCAGGGCCTTGAAGGGGCTTCGGCCCAGGCCAAGCTCGGCCTTCTTCTCCTCGAAATGCGCGGTCTCGTAGAACATCGCCCCTCCCCGCCTCGCCTTACGCCGCCATCTTGGCCAGATGCGCGAGCAGACCTTGCACGCCCTGGACCCGGCGGTTCGCGTCCTTCCATTCCTGGCGCCAGACCAGCTTATGGTCGGGCCGCACCGAAACCTCGTCCTGCTTGCGATTGATGAAGGCGATGAGCTCGGCCGGCTTGGCGAAGCGATTGTTGCGGAAGGACAGCACGACGCCCTTGGGGCCGGCATCGACCTTCTCGATCCCTGCCTGGCGGCAGAGCTGCTTGATCGCGATGATACCCAGGAGATTCTCGACCTCCGGCGGCAACGGCCCGAAACGGTCGATGAGCTCGGCGCCGAAGGCGTCGATCTCGGTCTTGTCCACCAGGGTGGCGATGCGGCGATAGAGCCCCAGCCGCACGCCGAGATCGGCCACGTAATTCTCCGGGATCAGCACCGGCATGCCGATGCTGATCTGCGGGGTCCATTCCTGTGCGGTCTTGGCCTGGCCGCGCGCTTCCTTGACCGCATCCTCGAGCATCTGCTGATAGAGCTCGACGCCGACCTCGCGGATATGGCCCGACTGCTCGTCGCCGAGAAGGTTGCCGGCGCCGCGGATATCGAGATCGTGGCTGGCGAGCGTGAAGCCGGCGCCCAGCGTGTCGAGGGTCTGCATCACCTGGAGCCGCTTGGCCGCGGTCGGGTTCAGCACCCGGCCCGGCGGCAGGGTCAGATAGGCATAGCCGCGCTGCTTCGAGCGGCCGATGCGCCCGCGCAGCTGATAGAGCTGCGCCAGGCCGAACATGTCGGAGCGATGGATCACCATCGTGTTGGCGGTCGGGATGTCCAGCCCGCTCTCGATGATGTTGGTCGCGAGCAGCATGTCGTATTGCCGGTCATAGAAGGCCGTCATGGCCTTCTCGAGATGGGTCGGCGCCATGCGCCCGTGGGCCATGACGAACTTGATCTCCGGCACCAGGTTGCGCAGGCGCTCGGCGACCTTGTCCAGATCCTCGATCCGCGGCACCACATAGAAGCTCTGCCCGCCGCGGAAATGCTCGCGCAGGATCGCCTCGCGGATCACCACCGGGTCGTAGGGCAGCACGAAGGTCCGCACCGCCAGGCGATCGACCGGCGGCGTCGCGATCAGGCTCATCTCGCGCACGCCCGAGAGGGCGAGCTGCAAAGTGCGCGGGATCGGCGTCGCCGTCAGCGTCAGCACATGGACGTCGGCGCGCAGCTCCTTCAACCGCTCCTTCTGCGCCACGCCGAAATGCTGCTCCTCATCGACGATCATCAAGCCCAGATTGGCGAACTCGACGCTCTTGGCCAGGAGCGAGTGAGTGCCCACCACGATGTCGACCTTACCGGCCTTGATGTCGGCTTTGGCCTGGCTGGCATCCTTGGGCGTGACGAGGCGCGAGAGCTGCGCCACGCGCAGCGGCAGGCCGGCGAAGCGCTCGGTGAAGGTCTTGGTATGCTGGCGGCAGAGCAGCGTCGTCGGCGTCACCACCGCGACCTGATAGCCCGAGGCGGCGGCGATGAAGGCGGCGCGCAAGGCGACCTCGGTCTTGCCGAAGCCGACATCGCCGCAGACCAGGCGATCCATCGGCCGGCCGGAGGCGAGATCGAGCGTGACCTCGTCGATCGCGCGCTGCTGGTCCTCGGTCTCGGCATAGGGGAAGCGGGCGGCGAACTCGTCATAGAGCCCCTCGGGCGGCGACAGCGTCACGCCCGGATGGACCGCGCGCGCCGCGGCCGTGCGGATGAGCTGGGCCGCGATCTCCCGCAGGCGCTGCTTGACCCGGGCCTTGCGCGCCTGCCAGCCGGCTCCGCCCAGCTTGTCGAGCGGCACCGGCAGATCCTCGGCGCCGAAACGGGAGAGCACATCTATGTTCTCGACCGGCACATAAAGCTTGTCGCCGCCGTCATAGATGACCTTGAGGCAGTCATGGGGCGCGCCGCCGATATCGAGCGTCTCGATCCCCTCATAGCGACCGACGCCATGCTCGACATGCACGACCAGGTCGCCATGGGAGAAATTGGCGAGCTCGGTCAGGAACTGGTCGGTCTTCTTGCGCCGCTGGGTCGGGCGCACCAGCCGGTCGCCGAGGATGTCCTGCTCGGCCAGCACCACCAGGTCCGGCGTCTCGAACCCATGCTCGAGGCCCAGCACGGCGAAGGCAACACGGTCGCGCGACAGGCGGCGAATGCCCGCCAGATCGGCCACGCGCTCGTGCTTCTCGAGGCCGTGCTCGGCCAAGAGATGCTCCAGCCGGTCGCGGCTGCCCTCGCTCATGGCGGCGACCGCCACATGGCGGCGCGGCAGACGCGCCTGTGCCAGATGCTCGACCACGGCCGCGAACAGTGTCGCCGGCGCGCTGCCGCGGACATCGGCGAAATCGCGGCCGGCCTTGCCGCCGGCATCCTGCCAGCCGGCGGCATCCTCCGGCATGGCGAAGGGCGTGAAGGCCGCCACCGGGCGGCTCTCCATCCAATCGTCCCATTCGCTGGCATTGATATAGAGGCGGTCGGGCGGCAGCGGCCGGTAAGGCACGCCGCCGGTCTCCTCGGCGCGCTCGAGCTGCCGGCGCGCCTGGTAAAAATCGCGGATCATGTCGAGCCGGGCGTCGCGCGCTTCCTCGGCCTGATGATCGAGCGTGATCAGCGCCTCCGGGAGATAGTCCGGCAGCGTTTCCATCGCGGGCAGGAACAGCGGCAGCCAATGCTCCATGCCGGCATAGAGGCGCCCGGCGCTGATCGCCTCATAGAGCGGATCGTCGCCGGCCACGCCGCCGAAGGCGGCGCGAAAGCCGGTGCGGAACCGTTCGATCGCCGCGGCGTCGAGGCGGGCCTCGCCGATCGGCTTGATCTCGAAGCTGGCGAGCTTGTCCTGGCTGCGTTGATTCAGGGGATCGAAGGCGCGCAGGCTCTCGATGGTGTCGCCGAAGAAATCCACTCGCAAAGGGGCGGGCGAAGCCGGCGGGAACAGATCGATGATGCCGCCGCGCACGGCGAACTCACCGACCTCGTTGACCGTCTCGGCGCGCAGATAGCCGCGCGCGACCAGGAACTCGATCAAGGCCTTGGGCTCCAGGGTGGCGCCCGGCTCCAATCGCAGGGTCTGGCCCTCGAAGCTGCTGCGCGGCGGCAGGCGCTGCAGCAAGGCCGCCACCGTCGTCACCACCACGCGCGCCGGCGCGTCGGCCGGGCGCGGCAGCCGCAACCGCGTCAGCGCATCGACGCGCCTGCCGACGATGTCGCGATGGGGCGAGACGCGATCATAGGGCAGGCAGTCCCAGGCCGGAAAATCGACGATCTCGATCTCGGGATCGGCAAAACGCAGCGCCTCGATCAGCCGCGCCATGCGGGCATCGTCGCGCGCGACATGCAGCAGCTCGCCGCCCGGTCTGGCGGCGCCCTTGCGCGCGCGGCGCACCAGATCGGCGATGATGAGGGCGTCGAACCCCTCGGGCGCCCCGCCGACCGGGACCAGCCCTGCTTGCTCCAAGGAAATCGGCATCAGGTCGTCTTGCGCTGTCCGGCAGCGGCGGCGCTGCCTTGTTCGATCCCGTCGGCTGCCCGGCGCAACAGCGCCCGCAGATCGGTATCCATCTCGGGAGGCGGTTCGGCTTGCCCGGTCAACCAGGTCATCAAATTGGGGTCGCTCTCATCGAGGAGCCGTTCATAGGCTGCTAGTTCGGTCTCGTTCATCGCGGCCAGATGGCGATCGGCGAAGGGCCCCAGCATCAGGTCCATCTCGCGCGTTCCCCGGCGCCAGCTGCGATAGCGCAACCGACTCAAGCGCTGCGCTCGATCCTGCTCGGACATTGTTGTCTACTCCTCGGGGGCGGCTACTCGTCCGGGTCGCGCGCAGCTAGGATATAGCGAGCGAATCTCCTCCTGTCAGCCCGCAGAACCCGCCAAAATCGCCGCGGAACCCGGCCCCGAGGGGCCGGCCCGGCAATAGCCACAAATCTACCGAGGACAATTGCGCCCTGAAATCCTCTTTCCCCTGTTCGCCCCGGTCACCGCCCTGCCGGGCGTGGGCCCGCGGATCGGCAAGCTGATCGAGCAGCTGGCCGGGGCTCGGGTGGTGGATCTCTGCTGGCATCTGCCGAGCGGACTGGTGGATCGGCGCTTTTCGCCGGCCCTCAGCGAGGCGCCCGAGGGCGCCATCATTACGGTAACCGTGACCGTCGACCGGCATGAGAAGCCGCGCACGCCCCGCCTGCCCTATCGGGTCCGTTGCCATGACGCGACCGGCAGCCTGACCCTGGTCTTCTTCAACGCCAAGGCCGACTGGCTGGAAAAGACCCTGCCGATCGGCGAGACCCGGGTGGTGAGCGGCCGGGTCGAGCGCTACCAGGGCGAGTTGCAGATGGCCCATCCGGACCATGTGGTGCCGGAAGCGGAAGCCGAGACCGTGCGCCGGGTCGAGCCGGTCTATCCCCTGACGGCGGGACTGACGCCGCGCCTCCTGGCCAAGGCGGTTCGCGCCGCGGTCGATCGCGCCCCGGAGCTGCCGGAATGGATCGACGCGGAATATCTGAAACGGCAGGGCTGGGCTGGATGGCGCAGCAGCCTGACCACTGCGCACACCCCGGCGGAACTGGCCGACCTTGAGCCCACGATGCTCGCGCGCCAGCGGCTCGCCTTCGACGAATTGCTGGCGAGCCAGCTGGCCCTGGCGCTGGTGCGCGCCCGGCAACGAAAACTCGTCGGCCGGCGGCTCAAGGGCGACGGCAGCATCCGCGCTCGGATCGCCAAGGCCCTGCCCTTCTCGCTCACCGGGTCGCAGAAGACCGCGATTGCGGAAATCGAAGCCGACATGGCGGGCCCGGCGCCGATGCTGCGCTTGCTCCAGGGCGATGTCGGCAGCGGCAAGACGGTCGTGGCGCTGATGGCGATGGCGATCGCGGTCGAAGCCGGTGCGCAAGCGGCGCTGCTGGCGCCCACCGACATCCTGGCGCGCCAACATCTGGCGACCATCTCGCCGTTGGCCGAGGCGGCGGGCTTGCGAGTGGGGCTGCTGACGGGCCGCGATCGCGCCAAGGCGCGGGCCGACACGCTGGCGGGGCTTGCCGACGGCTCGATCCCGATCGTGGTCGGGACCCACGCGCTGGTGCAGGAGGATGTCGAGTTCCGCGATCTGGGTCTCGCCGTGATCGACGAGCAGCATCGCTTCGGCGTGCATCAAAGGCTGCTGCTGGCCGAGAAGGGCAAGGGCGCGGATGTGCTGGTGATGACGGCGACGCCGATCCCGCGCACGCTGATGCTGACGGCCTATGGCGATCTCGACGTGTCGCGCCTGACCGAGAAGCCGGCGGGACGCCAGCCGATCGATACCCGCGCCGTGCCGCTCGATCGCATCGAGGAGGTCGTGGCTGCGGTCGGGCGCGGCATTGCCGATGGGGCGCGGGCCTATTGGATCTGTCCCCTGGTCGAGGAATCCGAGGCGGTCGATCTCGCCAATGCCGAGGCGCGCTTCGCCGATCTGTCGCAACGATTGCCGGTGCGGGTCGGCTTGGTCCATGGCCAGCAGAAGGCGGCCGAGCGCGATGCCGCGATGACGGCCTTCTCGCGCGGCGATATCGACATCCTGGTGGCGACCACGGTGGTCGAGGTTGGCGTCGATGTGCCGGCCGCGACCATCATGGTGATCGAGCATGCCGAGCGCTTCGGGCTGGCGCAGCTTCATCAACTGCGCGGCCGCATCGGCCGCGGCGCCAAACGCTCGACCTGTCTCCTGCTCTATCAGGCGCCGCTGGGCGAGACCGCGAAGGCGCGCCTCAAGATCCTGCGTGAGACCGATGACGGCTTCCGCATCGCCGAGGAGGATCTGCGGCTGCGCGGCGCCGGTGAATTGCTGGGCACGCGCCAGAGCGGCCTGCCCGACTTTCGCCTCGCGAACATCGCCCAGCATGGCGAGCTCCTCGCCGCCGCGCGCGACGATGCGCGCCTCATCCTCGAACGCGATCCCGATCTCGCCGCCGCGCGCGGCCAGGCGTTGCGGGTGCTGCTCTATCTCTTCGAGCGCGATGCGGTGGTGAAGACGGTGCGCTCGGGTTAGCGCGTGTCGGTTGCCGTCGCGACGGGCGACCGCCGGTCGCCCAACAAATGTCCCAGCACCGCCAGCATGACGATGACGCCGCCCACCAGCGTCAGGGTGGGCGGGATCTCGTTGAAGGCGAGCCAGACCCAGACCGGCGCCAGCGGCGCATCGAGCGCGCCGATCAGGGCGCCCTGGGCCGCCGGCAGCATCTTCGTGCCCCAGGTGATGAGCAGCAGTCCGATCCCGTTCTGCAGCACGCCGAACAGCGCCAGATGCCAGAGATCGATCGCTCCGACCTGGGCCGGCGTCGCCAAGGGCAGAACCATCAGGGCTGTGAGCAACGGGGACAACCCCGCCGACGCGGTCATCGGGCGATCGCCATGACGGCGCAGCACGACCATTATGAGCGATAGCGAGAGCGTCATCGCCAGCGCGAAAAGATCGCCCAGCACGTTGCCGAGGCGGAAGGCACCGCCCATCATGACAACGACGCCGACGAAGGCGATGGCGCTCGCGATCAGGATGCCGCGCGACGGCCGCTCGCGCAGCCAAAGCCAGGCGATGCCGGCGGTCACGAAGGGCGCGGCCGCATAGACGATGGCGACATCGGCGACGCTGGTATGGCGGAGGGCTTGGATGAAGAAGATCATACCGCTGCTCGAAAGCAGGGTGACGGCGAGACCGGGCAGCCCCATGGCCGGGATCGAGCGCCAGGCGTCGGCGCCATGCTGCCAGACCAGCACGCCCATGACGAAGAGCCCGGCGAAAATCCCGCGCCAGAACAACAGGGTCCAGACATCGACGGGGATCAGCCGGGTGAAATAGCCGGCGGTGCTGAAGGCCACCGCCGAGCCCACCAGCAGCAGGATTCCCAGCCCCTCCTGACCCCGGCCGGTTTCGCCCATGATGTCCGCCCTCTGCGCCGCTGCGAGTTTCATGGCGAGAGGCTAGCGACCGCCTCCTGACAGCGTGCTGTCAGGAGCATTCGGGGTAGAATTGCCGTGGCCAAGTGGAGGGCTTTGCGATGCGACGCGCCGACCGGCTGTTCGACATCATCCAGGCGTTGCGGGGGGCCAAGGGACCGATGACGGCCGCCGATCTGGCGGAACGGTTGGAGGTGACACCGCGCACCATCTATCGCGACATCGCCACCTTGCAGGCGCGCCAGGTGCCGATCGAGGGCGCGGCCGGCTTGGGCTATATGCTGCGCCAGGGCTACGACCTGCCGCCCTTGATGTTCACGGCCGAGGAGATCGAGGCGATCCTGGTGGGGGCATTGCTGACAAGGCGCACGGGCGATCCCGGTCTGAAGGCCGCGGCCGACAGCGTGCTGTCGAAGGTCACGGCCATCCTGCCCTCGGCGCTCCAGGGCCAGATGACATCGCCCAGCTTCTTCGTCTCCGAGCATGGCGCCACCGAGCCCGCCATCGCCGATCTCGCCTTGATCCGCCGCGCGATCCGCAATCGCAACAAGCTGCAGATCGACTATCTCGACCGCGAAGGCGAGCCGACGACGCGGCGCATCTGGCCGATCGCGGTCGCCTATTTCGTCGAGGTGACGCTGGTCTGCGCCTGGTGCGAGCTGCGCCAGGATTACCGGCATTTCCGCGCCGATCGCATCCAGTCGCTCAAGGTCAGCGAGGAGACCTTCTCGACCGATGGCGGCCGGCTCCTGAAGGAATGGCCGGAATGGTTCCGGGTGACGAAGGGCTGAGGCGAGGCGGCGTCGGGACCAGTCTCCCGACAGGTTCCTGTCAGCTGCCGGCGACTATCTTCCTCAGGCAACCGCCTTGATGGGAGAGGCTGCAAGTCAGCGGAATGGCCCCGGTTCCTCGCGACACATCGATCGCCCGCGGACCGCGTGAGCCCGCCAGGGTTATCGTCTGGGATCCGTTCATCAGGCTGTTTCATTGGCTTCTCGTGGCTTCCGTCGCCGTGGCGATCACTACGAGCCTGATCCTGCCGATCACCTGGCTGGGCTGGCATCTGGTCGCCGGCATCGCGGCCCTAGCTCTGGTCGCGGCGAGGATCGTTTGGGGCTCGTTGGGCTCGACCTATGCCCGCTTCTCCAGCTTCGTGGCGGCGCCAGGCGAACTGCTCATTCATCTGCGCGAACTGCAACAAGGCGCCGCCTATCGCCATCGGGGCCACAATCCGCTCGGCGGCGCCATGATCTTCGCCTTGATCGCCATCATTGTTGCAATCGGCGCCACAGGGACGATCGCGCTGGGCGGCGCCTTGAAGATCGGGCCCCTCGCCTTTGCCGTCGGTTACGCCGCGGGTCGCACCGCCTGGGCGGCTCATCAATGGCTGGCCTATGGGCTTCTCGGCTTGATCGCCCTCCATATCGGCGGCGCGATCTATGAGAGCCGCCGGACTCGAGAGAACCTGGTTCGCGCGATGATCGACGGCCTCAAGGAGGCGCGACCCGCCGACATCACGGCACCACCGCGCCAGCCCAGCCCCGGTCTCGCGACCGCCGTCATGGCGATCCTCCTTGTCGGCATCGCGCCAGCCGTCATCCGCATGACGGGTTGGCCGGCAGCCGGGGTCCCCGATCGGCCTCTCGACAGGGCCTATGCGCGGGAATGCGGAGCCTGCCATGTCGCCTATCACCCGAGCCTGCTGCCCGCCGCGAACTGGAATGTGATCATGGATGAGCTCGCCCGGCATTTCGGCGAGGACGCTGAGCTCGACCCCGCCACGGCGCAATCGATCCGAACCTACCTGATCGCGAATGCAGCCGAACATTATGACACGCTGGCGGCCCATGCCTTCATTCAAGCCAACCCCGCTGACCCGCTGCGAATAACGGCGACGCCCTTCTGGATGCGCCGGCACGCCTCGCTGTCGCCGCAGGTCTTTTCAACCAGGTCCGTCGGCGGCAAGGGGCAGTGCGACGCCTGTCATCAGGATGCGGCGCCAGGGCGTTTCAGTCCCCTCGCGATCGCCATCCCCCGCGAACCCCTTCCGTGAGCCCCATGAACCCGTCTTTCTCCCTTGCGCTCAGCGTGATCGCTGTTTCCCTGCTGTCCACCTTCGGCGCCATCGCCGCCGTCGGCCCGGGTCAGCAGGCCGTGATCGACCACTATGCGGCGGCTGCAAAGGCGAACGACCCCGCCTTCAAAGGGTTCTCCGCCGATCGCGGTAAGGCCTTCTTCCTGGCCAAGCACACCGCCAATCCGGATACGCCCTCCTGCTCGACCTGCCATACCACCGACCCAAAGCAGATGGGACAGACGCGCGTCGGCAAGGTCATCGATCCGATGGCGGTGTCGGTCAGCCCGCAGCGTTTCACCGATCTCGACAAGGTCGAACTCTGGTTCCGGCGCAACTGCAACACCGTCTTGGGTCGGGAATGCACGGCCCAGGAGAAGGGCGACTATGTGATCTTCCTGGCGACCCAATGACGGTCCGTAAACATCAAGCTCCCGGCGCACAGCGCATGGCCGGAAACCTGATTCTGAGTGGGGTGTTGGGCGCCGTCGTCGTGGCCGCTGCACTCGCAGGCGCCTCGGCCAAAAGCCCCGGCGGCGATGTTGTGAAGATCACCGCCTCCACGAGCGCGCAGGATGTCTTCAACAAGCAGTGCGGCGTCTGCCACATGGCCTATCCGCCGGTTTTCCTGCCCGCCCGGTCATGGAAGGCCATCACCGGCGATCTCGCCCATCACTTCGGTGAGGATGCGAGCCTCGACAAGGCGACGACGAAGCTCATCGCCGATTATCTCATGGCCAATGCCGCCGACCGGGCGCCCGGCGTCCCCTCAGGCGTGCTCCGCGGCATCGGCCCCGACGACGTCCCTCTGCGGATCACCGACACGCCGTTCTGGAACAGCGTGCATGGAAACATTCCCGCCGCCGTGCTGGCACGCCCCGAGATCAAGACGAAGAGCAACTGTCTCGGTTGCCATTCCGGCAATTGAGCCTGAATACAAGACGAAGAGGTGCAGCCGGCCGATGGTGCGCAAGCAGCGATCGGTCAGCGACCGCCGAAGCTCCGCAGCTCTGCCAGGGCCTGAACCTTGGGGGCGCCAGGCGCGCGCCTGTCCGGCGGCGACACGATGCCGCCCGAGACCACCATCTTGATGCCCTCCTCGACGGTCATGCTGAGACGGACAAGCTCGCGCTCGGGCAGGAACAGGAGGAAGCCGCTGGTGGGGTTGGGCGTGGTCGGCACGAAGACGCTGGCGAGCTCGCCGCCGCCGAGATCCTGGATCTCGCCGTCGGGCGTGCCGGTGATGAAGCCCAGCGCCCAGACGCCTTTGCGCGGATATTCGACCAGCACCACCTCGCGAAAGGCCTGGGACTTCTGCGACAGCACGGTCTCGAAAATCTGCTTCAACGCGTTATAGACGCCGCGCACGACCGGCGTGCGATTGAGCAGCCGGTCGGAGCCGCGAACCACCATGCGGCCGACCAGGCTGGCGGTCAGCGCGCCGATCAGCGTCAGCCCGGCCAGCAGGATGAGCAGGCCGATGCCGGGCATGCTGAAGGGGAGATAGGTCTCGGGATTGTAATGGGCCGGGATCAGCGGAATGACGGCGCCATCCACCCAGTGGATCAGGGCCCAGGCCAGATAGACGGTGATGCCGATCGGCGCCGTGATCAGGATCCCGGCGAAGAAATAGGTCCGCAGACGCAGCATCAACCCGCCGAAAATCGAGACCCGGACGGGGGTTGCGCTGCCTGGCTCGCTGCCGCTGACGTTTGTCATATTCACCACCGCCGCTCGGCCGCCAAGGTCTCCAAGGACATGGAGGTTCGGCCACCGGCCCCTCGGCCTCACCCTCATTCAACGCCGATATTCCTTACCAATCCGTACGGCGTTCCCAGAAAAGTGATCGGCTGTTGATTTGCGGCCTTCCCGCGAGACGTCCAACTCTCGGATATCGTCCGTGCTCTTTCACATGCCCTTGATTCGGCATGGCTCGCAGCGCCGGCCTCGCACCCCAAAGGCCCTCCCTTGGAACTTGCTCCTCCGCGTACTTTCATCCGGCCGCAGCCGCTCGCCCAGTCGAGCCCCGTGCCAGCCGTCGCGCGGTTGCGCGGCCTCACCACCGCCGTGCCGTCCCATGCGCTGCCCCAGGAAGATGTGATGGCGGCGGCAGGGCACCTGTTCGACCGGCCGCCTGCCGAGCTGGATCGGCTGATGCCGGCCTATGTCAATGCGGGTATCGCGCAGCGCCATTCCTGCGTGCCGCTCGACTGGTATTTCGCGCGCCATGGCTGGCATGAGCGGACCGCGCTCTTCGTCGAGCATGCGCCGGCTCTCCTGGCCGACGCCGCCGAACGCTGCCTCGCCAGCGCCGGCATGGCCTGGGAGCAGGTCGACGCGATCGTCACGGTGTCCTCAACCGGCATCGCCACCCCCAGCCTCGACGCGCTCCTGATGGAGCGGTTGCCCTTCCGGCGCGATGTGATGCGGCTTCCGGTCTTCGGGCTCGGCTGCGCCGGTGGGGTGCTCGGGTTCTCCCGGGCCGCGGAGCTCGCCCGCGCGGCGCCTGGCCGTAACGTGCTGCTGCTCGTGGTCGAGCTCTGCGCCCTCACCTTCCGGCGCGGCGACAATTCGAAGAGCAATGTGATCGCCACCGCGCTCTTCGGCGACGGCGCCGCCGCCGCGCTGATCTCCTGCGACGGCGACGGGCCGGCGCTGGGGCCCGCCGGAGAATATACCTGGCCCGGCACGCTCGATGTCATGGGCTGGCATGTCGAGGAAGACGGGCTGGGCGTGCTGTTCTCGCGCGACATCCCGACCCTGGTCAGGACCCAGTTCCGCCCCGCCATGCTGAAATTCCTCGCGCGCCACGGCATCGCCGTCAGCGAGATCGAGCGCTATGTCTGCCATCCCGGCGGCGCCAAGGTGATCGAGGCGCTCGAGGATGCGCTGGCGATGGAACCGGGCAGCATGACCGAGGCCCGGGATATCCTGCGCCGCTATGGCAACATGTCGGCGCCCACGGCCTTGTTCGTGCTCGAGCGCATGCTGGCAACGCGGGCGGAGGGGCCCTGGCTGATGACGGCGCTGGGGCCGGGATTCACGGCCGCCTTCCAGATCCTGGGCCCCCGCTGATGGCGTTCACGCTCGTCCTTGGCTATCTGGTGGCGGCCAGGCTGATCGAGCTGGTGCTGGCCAACGCCAACAGCCGGCGGCTCCTGGCGGCCGGTGCCGTCGAGCATGGGCGCAATCACTATCCCCTGATCGTGGCGCTGCATGCGCTCTGGATCGCGGCGCTCTGGATCTTCGTACCGCATGACACGGCGCCGGAGCCGATCCTGCTGGGCGCGTTCGTGTTGCTGCAACTGGCCCGGGTCTGGATCATCGCGACGCTCGGCCGCTATTGGACCACGCGCATCATCTCGCTGCCCGAGGCGCCGCTGGTACGCCGCGGCCCCTATCGTTTCGTCCGCCATCCCAATTACCTGGTGGTGGCGCTCGAGATTCCGGTCCTGTCGGGGGCGTTCCACGCCTGGGGACTGGCGCTCGCCTTCGGCCTGGCCAATCTCGCGATCCTTTACTGGCGGATCCGCACCGAGAACCGGGCGCTGGCGCCCCGCCGCTCGCTGGAAACGCGTCAGGCCTGAAGCTTCGCGCCCGCCTGGACCTTGCGCACGAAGGCGGCGAAGTTCTGCAGCTGCTTGGTGATGATCTCCTTGGTGGGCGCGTCGGTCAGTTCGCCCGTCGCGGCATCGATCTTGTGTTGCGCCTGCGCCACCATCACCTCGGGCAGATTCATCACCGCCGCATCGAGGAAGACCATCGTCTGGCGCAGATGATATTGCGCCCGGGCGCCACCCAGCAGGCTGGTGGACGCCGTCTGGATCAGGATCGGCTTGCCGGCGAAAGGCTTGTCCGGCAGGCGCGACACCCAGTCGATCGCGTTCTTCAGGCCGCCCGGCACCGAATAGTTATATTCCGGAGTCACGATGACGATGCCGTCCGCGGCCCTGATCGCGCGGCCCAGGCTCGTGACCGCGTCTGGAAATCCGGCCGCCTGGATATCGGCGTCGTAGAACGGCAATTGGTCGACCGGCGGCAGCGTCTCGAAGGAGATGCCCGAAGGCGCCAGCCCGGGCAAGGCGCGAGCGATCGATGCGTTGAAGGAGCCCTTGCGCAGGCTCCCCAGCAGAATGGCCAGTTTCATTGTCGCTCCCCCACATGACCGGCAAGCGCCGATGATGGCATAACAAAACGCCCGCGAGCCTCGGGGGCCCGCGGGCGCTTCTTCAAGTCACCGGCGATGTCGCCCGGTTAGTCGGTTCAGTGC
>NZ_JBOHKS010000131.1:0-60115 GCF_050729195.1 Hypericibacter sp. | reverse complement strand
ACGTCATCCCGACCGTTCTCGATGCGAAAAATCCGGCGACCTGGACCGGCGACGCGCTGTTCCTGCCCAAGACCCGCGAAAAGTTCCGCACCCTGCTCCACCACGGCCTGACCGATGCCGTGCGCGCAAGCAGCGATGCCGACGGCCTGTACACGTTCTGGGATTATCAGGCCGGCGCCTGGCAAAAGAACAATGGCCTGCGCATCGACCATCTCGCCTTGTCGCCGCAAGCCATCGACCGGCTCGCCGATTGCGGTATCGACAAACGGCCGCGCGGCAAGGAGAAGCCGTCGGACCATGTCCCCGTCTGGTGCGATCTGGAGATTTAGCAGCCGGCGGTTCAGTCCAGCGGCGACAGGACAATCTGCGATTTGTGCTCAGCATCGCAGCCGGGGTGCTCGGGGAAGTGACCAGCTGCATCACTGAAAATGATTTGGCGCACCTGGAACTCCTCGGAGCCGTAGAAAACGCCAACTTGTATTGCGTACTCTTCACGCCCCAGCCGGCCAGCATTGACAAGGCGAGCCGGCAGCCGGGCACCGTAATCGACCAATTCATTGTGGTCGAAGGGCCGCCCTCGTTGGCGTTGAATTTCCCCCAACAGGTTCACGATATGCGCGCTGTAGGACTGGAGCGGGCCGATCAGCAACAACTCGGGCAAGCCACGCTCATGATTGCCGATCGTATAGATGAAAGCGCGCGCATCGGGCGGATCGTCGGCGGTCAGCATGATATTCATCAGATGCTGCCCATGCAGGTCGATATGCTGCCGGATCTTGTCGCGCATAATATCGGCAGGGGCCTTCGACATGACGGCTATTCCAGCGGGTAGTGACAGGCGACCTGACGCCCTGCTTCGATCTCGCGCAAGGGCGGCCGCTCGGTGCGGCAGAGGTCGGTCGCGAAGCGGCAGCGCGGATTGAAACGGCAACCCGTCGGCGGATTCATCGGGCTCGGCACATCGCCCGTCAGCACGATGCGCTTGCTGCCCGCGGGCCGGTCGACATCGGGCACCGGCACCGCCGAGATCAGCGCCTGCGTATAGGGATGGCGTGGCTTGCGGTAGAGCGCCTCGGTGGCGCCCAGCTCCACGATCGAGCCCAGATACATGACGGCGGTGCGGGTCGAGACCTGGCGCACCACGCTCAGATCATGGGCGACGAAGACATAGGTCAGCCCCAGCCGCTCCTGCAGATCGGCCATCAGATTGACGATCTGCGCCTGGATCGAGACGTCGAGCGCGGAGACCGGCTCGTCGGCGACGATCAGGCTCGGCTCCAATGCCAGCGCGCGGGCGATGCCGATGCGCTGACGCTGCCCGCCCGAGAACTCGTGGGGATAGCGCTGCAGATGATCGGGCATCAGCCCGACCAGTGCGATCAGGTCGCGCACGCGGTTGTCGATCTGCTTGCGCGTGCCATAGCCATGGACCCGAAGGGGCTCGGCGATCAGGTCGCCGATCCGCCGGCGCGGATTGAGCGAGGCGTAGGGGTCCTGGAACACCATCTGCATCTGGCGGCGGAACGGGCGCAGCTGGCGCAGGCTGAGGCGCGAGATGTCCTTGCCGCGGAAGAAAAGCTCGCCCTTCGTGATCTCGTAGAGCCGGACGAGGCAGCGCCCGAGGGTGGATTTGCCGCAGCCGGATTCGCCCACCAGCCCCAGCGTCTCGCCCTGGCGGATCTCGATCGAGACGCCGTCCACCGCATGGACCGTCTTGCGCCCGCCCTGGGCGAAGCGGCTGCCCACGGTGAAATTCTTGGTGATGCCCACGCCTTTGAGCAGCAGCTCGTTCATGTTGGCCGGGACGCTCATTCCGCCCCCGCGACCGACTGATTGCGGGTCTCGAAGGCGGCCGCGCGCTGCTCGGTCGAGAGGAAGCAGGCGGCCTTGTGATCGCCCTCCCCTTTCAGAGGCGGACGCTCGTCGCAGGCTTCGAAGCGATAACGGCAGCGCGGACCGAAGGCGCAGCCCCGCGGCAGATCCAGGAGCGAGGGCGGCGCACCCGCGATCGAGTTCAGCCGCCGGGGCCGCGGGCCCGACAGCGGCGGGATCGAATTGAGCAGGCCCCAGGTATAAGGATGCCAGGGATTCTTGAAGAGATCGCGCTTGGTGCCGCGCTCGACGATGCGGCCCGCATACATGACCTGGACCCGGTCGGCGACCTCGGCCACCACGCCCATATCGTGGGTGATCAGCACGACCGAGGAGCCGAAGTCGCGGCGCAGCTTCTGGATCAGCTCGAGGATCTGGGCCTGGACCGTCACGTCGAGCGCCGTGGTCGGCTCGTCGGCGATCAGGAGCGAGGGATTGCAGGAGAGAGCCATGGCAATGACGGCACGCTGGCGCATGCCGCCCGAGAGCTCATGCGGATAACGGTCGACCGTCACGGCCGGATTGGGAATGCCCATGGCCCCCAGGAGCTCCACGGCGCGCTTGCGGGCCGCCGCATGCGAGATCCTCTCATGGGCCAGGATCTGTTCGGCGATCTGCCAGCCGATCGAATAGACCGGCGTCAGCGAGGTCATCGGGTCCTGGAAGATCATCGCGATCTCCTTGCCCCGCACGTCCCGCATGGCCTTGCGCGACAGGCCGATCAGCTCGCGGCCCTTATAGACGACCGAGCCCTCGATCACCGCGTTGGGATCGTTGATCAGGCCGATGACGCTCAGGAGCGAGATCGTCTTGCCCGAGCCGGATTCGCCGACCACGCCCAGGATCTCGCGCTCGCCGACATCGAAGGAGATGCCGTCGACCGCCCGCACCGGCCCATGCTCGGTGCGGAACGAGACCCGCAAGTTCGTGACGCGGAGGATCTCCTGGCCCATCAGCGCGCCCTCACCCGCGGATCGAGGAAGGCATAGAGCAGATCGACGACGGCGTTCGCCAGCACCACGAAGAAGGAGGCGTAGATCACGGTCGCCATGATCACCGGCAAATCGAGATTGAGGAGCGCGTCATAGGTGAGCTTGCCGACGCCCTGCAGCCCGAACACCACCTCGGTCAGGAGCGCCGCCCCGCCGACCAGCGCGCCGAAATCGAGCCCGAACAGGGTGACGACCGTGATCAGCGAGGTGCGAAAGGCGTGATAGATCATGATCCGCGTCTCGCTGAGGCCCTTGGAACGGGCGGTGCGGATATAATCCTCCTGCCCCGCCTCGACCAGGCTCGCGCGCAGCACGCGCCCATAGAGCCCCATATAAAGGACGGCCAGCGTGATCCACGGAATGATGAGCGTGAGGAACCAGCCTTTGGGATCTTCGCTCAGAGGCTTGTATCCCAGCGGCGGCACCCAGGAGAACAGCCAGCTGTCATGGAAGCGGCTCTGGGTCAGGAGATTCATCACCTCGCCCAGCCAATAGACCGGCATGGAGACGCCGATCAGCCCGAGGATCATCAAGCCGCGATCGAGCCAGCTTCCCTTGGTCGAGGCCGCCAGCAAACCGATGATGATCCCGCCGATCACCCAGAGCACGGCCGCTCCCGTCACCAGCGAGAGCGTCACCGGCGCCACATCCATGACCGCCGGCACCACCTTCCAGCCACGATTGACGAAAGAGGTCAGGTCGCGCGTGATGAAGAGGCGCTTCATCATCAGCACATACTGAACCGGCAGAGGCCGGTCGAGGCCGAAGTCGGCCCGCACCGCGGCCAGGGTTTCCTGCGAGGCGTTGCGCCCGGCGATGCGCGACGCGGGGTCCGAGCCTGGTGTGGCGAAGAAGATCAGGAACACCAGCACGCTGATGCCGAACATGACGAACAGCATCTGGCTGACGCGCTGAACCACGGTGCCCAGCATCAGGCGCTCCTCAAGCGGAGCTTGGCGCGCGGATCGAGCGCGTCGCGCACGCCGTCGCCCAGGATGTTGAGGGCCAGCACGGTGATGACGATGGCAATGCCGGGTGCCAGTGCCACGACGGGGCGGGTATAGAGCAGCGCCTGCCCATCCTGGATGATGGTGCCCCAGCTGGCGTCAGGCGGCTGGACGCCGATGGAGAGGAACGACAGCGCCGATTCCGTCAGCATGTTGAGCGCCATCAAGAGCGGCACGAACACGATCAGGGTCGTCGTCACGTTGGGCAGGATGTCACGGATGAGTATCCGCCAGCCCGGCACGCCCAGCCCCACGGCTGCCAGCACGAACTCGCTTTGCCGCAGCGACAGCACCTGGCCGCGGATGGGCCGCGCCACGTAGGGCACATAGACGATGCCGATGATGCAGATCGGCAGCCAGAGACTGTCGGCGGTAATGGTGATCGGTCCGATCTCGATGCCCTTGGCGATCAGCACGATCGAAAGCGAGATTGCCAGCAGATAAACCGGGAAGGCCCAGAGCACATCGAGCAGGCGAGACAATATCCAATCGGTACGCCCACCAAAATAGCCGCCGGCGAGCCCGATCAAGGTCGCGAAAAACAGACAGATGACGGTCGAGGCGCCAGCGATCCACAGCGAGTTGCGGCCGCCATAGAGCAATCGCGCGAACACATCACGGCCTTGGTTGTCCGCACCGAGGAAGAAGCCTCGAAGCTCCCAGGTCGGACCGATCGGCGTGGAACCCAACCCCAACCCCTCGGTCGACGGCTCGAGGACCGGCACCATCTCGCCGTTGCGCTCGATCTGCCCGTCGAGATTGGAGTGGAACGGATCGGTATGGGCGACATGATCGGCATAGATCGGCGCCAGCAGGCAGGCCAGCACCACCAGGATCACGACGCCAAGCGCCGCCATGGCCGCCCGGTCATGCCAGAGCTTGAGGAAGGCCGTGACCCAGGGGCCGCGGCTGGTGCGCGTCAACGGGGCCGGCGCCTTGGTGAGGCGGCCCAGAGGTGCGGTATCGTCAGTCATATCATGCGGTCGCCGCCCTGGCGGGGCGCACCATCCGGTGCGACCGCCAGGGTCGACGCATCCTTGATCACTCGGTCCTTACTTCACCCAGGACTGCGTGATGACCCAATAATACTGCGCATTGAAGGTGAAGTTGCCGAGGCGCTTCGAGACGAAGTCGATATGCTTCGGCGTGAAGAGCGCCGCGGCAGGAGCGGCGTCGGTCACCGCCTTGTCGATCTCGGTCCAGAGCTTGTCGGCGCCGGCCTGGTCGGTCACGGCCAGGGCGAGCGCCTGCTTCATCTTGGCATCAATCGCCTTGTCGCAGTAGCCGGCGATATTGACCGAGGAATCCGAGCCCGGATGGAAGGAGTCACAGCCGAACAGGATGTTCAGGAAGTCCGACGCCGCCGGATAGTCCTGATACCACTGCGACACGCTCATCTGGACGTTGTTGTTGGTGTTCTGGATGTAGGTGAACTGGATGTTCGGTGAGAGCGCCTTCATGCTGGCGTCATAGCCGATATCCTTGAGCATGCTCTGCAGATAGGTACCGATACTCTTGGAGATGGCCGTGTCCTCGACGATCACGGTGACTTTCTGCCCCGCGGTGCCGGATTCCTTCACCAGCGCCTTGGCTTTCTCCAGATCCGGTGCCGACCATTTCGCGCCGGGGTTCTTCGTGAAGGGGCAATAATCGACATGTCCCGGGAAGCCCGGGGGCAGGACCTGGCAGACCGGGGCCGCGAGGGCCGGACCGCCGAACAGATTCACCAGCGCCTTGCGATCGATGGCATAGCTCACAGCCTGCCGCGCCTTCTCATTGTTGAAGGGCGGGATGTTGACGTTCATGGGGGCGTACCACCAGGCCGTCAGCGTGTTGATGAAGACCCGGTCCTTGTATTTGGTGCCCATCTCGCCCAGGCGATCGGTCGGGGGCTGGTCGAACATCCAGTCGGCTTCGCCGTTCTGGACCGCCGTCACCTCGGCTTCGTCGGTCAGACCGAAATCATAGAGCACGACATCGGGATAGCCGTCGGGTTGCGCGTCGGCGCTCCATTCCTTGAAGTATGGGTTGCGCACCATCTTCATTTGTTTGTTGGGATCGAAGCTCTCGATCATGTAGGCACCCGTGCCGACCGCCGGCACGGTGCCGAGATCGCTGGTTGCCGTATCGGCCGGCAGGATCACCGCATGCGGGACCGAGAGCTTGTAAAAGAACTCGGGATCGGGGGCTATCAGATTGACGGTGACGGTGCCTGCGGCTTCGTCAGCGACGACGCCGCCATCGAGCGTGCAAGTGGCGGGTTCCGCGAGACATTTGTCGGCCCCGACGATGCCGTTATAGAAGGTGCCCGAGGTCGGGCTCGAAACTTTGAAGATGCGCTGGAACGAGGCCACCACATCCTTCACGGTAACGTCCCGCCCGTCCCAGAACTTGATGCCCTGGCGCAGCTTGAAGACATAGGTCTTGCCGTCGTTCTGCGGTGCGGGAATCGTTTCGGCCAGGTCCGGCACCACGGTGAAGCCGTCAGCGCCGCCGGCATGCTTGAAGGTCACCAGCCCGTCATAGAGCGACTGATAGAACTGCCAGTATTGCAGCGTATAATTGATATGTGGGTCGATCGTGCCCTGGGCGGAGCGCGCCACCAGGCGCATCGTTCCGCCCTTATGCTCGGCCATCAGCGCCGCGACCTGCGTCTGCTGTGGCGTCAGGATCGTTCCCGGTGCCGCCGGCTCGTCGGCGGCGGCAACGCCGTTCCAGGATAGCAGGGCGCCGGCGACCGCGAGGCCTCCCAGCGTCGATTTTCTCCAGCTCATATTTCGCTCTCCCTTTCTGCCCGGTTTGTGGGGTCGGGCTTGGTTATGGTCAGCGGTCATGCTGGTCGAGGAAATCGCCCACGACCTTCATGCAACGCGCCGTCTCCTCGATATGCGGCATATGGCTCGACTGCTCGAAGATCTCCCAGCGAGCCTGCTTGATCTTGTCCTTGAAAGGCTGCACCACGGTCGGCGTCGCCTCGTCATGGCGCCCGGACACCAGCAGCACCGGGGCGGTGATACGGTCGAGCCGATCGACGATGGCCCAATTCTTCAGCGTGCCCACGACATGGAACTCGCTGGGCCCGTTCATGGTGAAATAGACGGTCGGATCGGCTTCGATCTGCGCGAAGCTCTTGGCGACCTCATCGGGCCAGGGCGTCACCCGGCAGACATGTCGGTCGTAAAAGACGCGCATGGCGGCCGCATATTCGGGCGAATTGGTGCTGCCAGCCTTCTCATGCTTCAGCAGCGTCGCCTGAACATCGGTGGGCAACGCGTCGCGCAGCTTGTTGGCTTCCTGCACCCACAGCACCATCGAGGGCGGCGAATCCGCGATCACGATCGAGCGCATGCCCTTGGGCCGGCGAACCGCATGTTCCGCGCCCAGCATGCCGCCCCAGGATTGACCGACCAGGTGATAGGAAGAGGCGATGCCGAGATGCGCCAGGAGATTGTCCAACTCGTCGAGGAAGAGCTGGACGGTCCAGAAATCGGCGCCCTTCTCCGGCAGATGGGTCGAGAGGCCGCAGCCCAGCTGGTCGTAATGCACGACCGCGCGTCCGCGTTCGGCCAGGTGCTTGAAACTGTCGGTGTAGTTATGGGCGGCGCCGGGACCGCCATGAAGGATGACCACGGGCGGCTTGCCGCTCTTGAGATCGCCGGTCACCCGGTACCAAGTCTGATTTCCGCGGAAGTCCGCGCGGCCTTCGCGAGCCGGAACCGTCATGTTCGTTCCTGTCGTTCGGAGTCGCTCGCAACCAGAACGTGCTCCGCCGTCTCCCAGATCAGGGCAAGTCGATCGCAAGCTTCGACGAGGTTACGAAGGCGCGGTCCCTGCATTGCCGCGTTGTTGTTGGGGTGATGTTCCCCGATCCCCCGCAACCGGTCAACTGCCCGGAAGACGGAGGCTGGGCCGATCAGCCCTTCGTGAACGAAACCGGCGGTGGAACCTCATTGGTTCGGACCGGTCTCAAGGACCGGTCGTGGCAATCTTGGGTCCGTGCAGGCCGGCCGTTGCCCTGGGCCGGACCGGGACGATAGGGTGCCGAAACCTTCGGAAGAACTGGCATTGCCGCTCCGAACGACCACGGGACAGTTCAGATGATGCCATCGCCGGAAGAGACGGTTCGCGCGCTCTATGAGCGGCTGCTGGACCGATGGAACGACCGCGACGCCCGCGGCATGGCGGGCTTGTTCGCCATCGAGGGCAATATGGTGGGTTTCGACGGCAGCTCGGTCAATGGGCGGATGCCGATCGAAGACCATCTGGGCCCGATCTTCCGCGATCACCCCACGCCGCGCTTCGTCGCCAAGGTTCGCGAGATCCGATGCCTTGCGCCGAAGGTCATGCTGCTGCGCGCCGCAGCGGCCATGGTCGCGCCCGGTGCCAGCGACATCAATCCGGCCTTGAACGCCATCCAATCGCTCGTCGCCGTGCGACGGCACGACAATTGGCAGGTCCAGCTCTTCCAAAACACGCCGGCGGCTTTCCACGGTCGGATGGCGGAAGCCGAGGCCTTGACGGAGGAGCTTCGTGCAGCGGCGAAAGCAATGACCGCCGATTGAACGTTCGCGCTAGCGCTCGGGGCTTGCGAAGGCCGGCCCCAACGGCATGAGCCGCAGACCCGGCCGCAGATGCTTATAGGGCAGCTGCAGGTGATCGGCCGGGTTGGGGCCCGGCGAGGCCACCACCAGGATCTCCTCGGCGATCGCCTGGAAGTCGGCCCGGAAATGCACCGAGCTCTTGAGCGCCAGGATCTTCTGGCGCTCCGGCTCGATCCCGACATGACGGAACATGGAGCGGTCGGCCGCCTGCTGTTTGCGGCTCGACACCACGACGCGCACGCCTTCATGCTCGAGCAGCGCCATCGGCCCGAGCTGCATGCGCGAGCCGAGATAGAAGGGCCCCGTGGCGGTGAAGCTACCGCTGCCGAGCCGTTCCACCCTGAAACGGCCTTCATAGGGCGTGAGACCCGGAAGCCCCGACTTGTTGCCCAGCCCGATCTCGATCACCGCCCCCTCGCCCGCGTCATGCGCGCGCGCCGCACTCTCCGGATCGCAGACAAGCCCGACGACCGCGTCCCTGGCATGAGCGCGAACCAGGGCGGCGAAGACGCCCGTGGTGTCCGAGTTCGTGCCGGCGCCAGGATTGTCCTGCGTATCGGCGAGAATGACGGGCTTGGCGGACCGCGCCTCCCGGACCATCGCCTCGGCGACGGCTTCATCAGGCTTCCAGAGGCGCCCCGCGAAGGCAGGCTCGCTCTTCTCGACCAGCTGTTCCAGCAGATCGGCCGCCCGGTCGGCCGCGGCCTGGGTCGTCGCCTGGGCGATGACCGCGGGACCACATTCGCGGATATCGGCCGGCGGGAAGCCCGGCGTGAAGGACAGGGACAAAACACCGGGCTCCTGCTCGAGCTCCTCGAGCCGCCGATAGATCGAGGCCGCCGGCTCGATCAGGGTGCATTGCCAGGTCAGCGGAATGAGGAAGGGCGCCTTGCGCAAAGCGCGGAAGCAGGGCGTGCCACCGATGAGGCGATCCAGCAGCCGCGCCGCCCGCGCGCCCGTCTCCGCCATGTCCACATGCGGATAGGTGCGAAACGCGACCAGCGCCGTGGCGTGCCGCACCATGGCCTCGGTCACGTTGGCATGGAGATCGAGCCCCACCACGATCGGCAGCTTGTCGCCGACGAGCGCGCGGATGCGTTTCAGCAACTCGCCTTCGCCATCCTCGAGATGCTCGGCCACCATCGCGCCATGGAGATCGAGATAGAGACCGTCGAGCGGCAGCGCCTGCTTGATGTCGTCGAGCAGCATGCCGGCGATGCGCTCATAGGCCTCGCGTTCGACATGGGCCAAGGGCGTCGCCGAGCACCAGGTGAGCGGCACCAGCTCATGGCCGAGCCCGCGCGTCGCCTCGACGAAACCGGCGGCCGGCAGGTTGATCCCCTTGACCGCCTCCACCAGGGCTTCTCCCCGCACCAGCGCCGGCCAGCCATCGGCCATGGCGAAATGCTCGAAGCGCGCCTTGGTGGGCGCAAAGGTGTTGGTTTCGTGAACGAAGCCACCGATCGCGAGCCGCGCCATCAGATCGATCCCTGGTTCATCATCCGCGCAATTCGATCAGTACGTCGGGGAAGCGATTGGGATTGCCCGTCTCCGCCGGCATGTGCCGCTCGAGCTGGCTGCCCAAGATCTCGATCGTCGCCAGGAAGCCATCGGCGATCCGCCCCTGCTTGACCGGCTCGGCGAAGGCCGCGACCGCTTTGCTCCAGACGCCGACCGTGACCCTTTCATGGATGCCGCGGTCGGCGATGACCTCGACATAACGTTCCGCGGCCGAGACGAAAAGCAGGATGCCGGCGCGCTCGGGCGTATCGGCCAGCCCCAGATTGACGAACTGCTCGCGGGCGAGGCGCTCGGCGTGAAGCCGCTGGATCGAATCCGGCACCAGCGCCATCAGCACCGGCCGCCAGCGCAGCAACAGCAGAAGCAACAGGAAGGCAATGACCTGAACCACATAGAGCGGCAGGAACTTGGTCGTCACGTCCAATCCCCAGAGCACCGGCGCGATCGTGAACGACCCCGCGACGGCATAGAGCAGCGAGACGAAGAGGTAGGGATCGGCCCGGTCGGCCACGACGGTGACGAGCTCGCCACTGGTGCGGGCTTCGGCCGCGCGGATCGCCGCTTCGATGCGGTCGCGCTCGGATTGGCTCAGAAGGGGCATCGGGTCACCTCGATCATGCGGATCACCAGCGCCCCGAGGAGCCGCCGCCCCCGAAGGAGCCACCGCCGCCCGAGAAGCTCGAGCCGGAGGAGCTGAAGGAACTGGACGAGCTGGAGGAGCTGCTGGAACTCCAGCCCGAACCGGTCGTGCCCTTGCCCTTCTTCCCGAACCGCACCGCCAGGATCACGATCGCGAGCCAGAACGAAATGAAGGCGACCGGGACGATCCAGAAGGGAAAGAAGAAATCATTGTTGTGCTGCATCTGCTCCTGCAGCTTGGTCTGGAGCTCGGCGGTATCGCCTCCCGACCATTTGCTCGGCGCATAGTCGCCATTGAGCGCCTTCAGGATGCTGTCGGTGCCGGCAACGATTCCCTGATCCATATGGCCGGAACGAAAGGCGGGCAGAATGTCGGTCTGGATGATGCTGGAGGTGATCGCGTCCGTCAGCACGCCTTCGAGCCCATAGCCGACCTCGATCCGCACCTCGCGCTCGTTCGGCGCGACGATCAGCATCGCGCCGTTGTTCTTGCCGACCTGGCCGATGCCCCAATGCCGGCCCAGGCCGACGCCATATTCCTCGATCTCGAGCCCCTGCAGCGAATTGAGCGTGACCACCACGAGCTGGGTGCCGCTCGAGGTCTCTAGTTCCGCCAGCTTGGAATCAAGCTCGGCGCGCTGCGGGCCCGACAGCAGCTCCGCCTCGTCGACCACACGGCCCGTCAAGGTCGGCCATTTGGGATCCGCCGCCGAGACGCCCTGCGTCGCGAGCATCGCCGCCAGCAGCAGAAGTGCCGGCCAGAGCCCGCGCCAGACCGGGATCGCCCCGCGAGCGCGCATCAATTGCCCGACCCGCTGCCGGTGGAGCCGGTGGTCCCGGTGCCGAAATCGACCTTGGGCGCGTTGATGATGTCGGCCGCGACGGTGAAGTTCTCCATCGGCTGGGCGTCCGGATAGAGCAGCGACTTCCACCAGCGGCCGGGGATGGTCTTGAGCTCGGTGTTATAGACCCGCACCGCCTCGATATAGTCGCGCCGGGCAACCGCGATCCGGTTCTCGGTGCCTTCGAGCTGCGACTGCAGCGCCAGGAAGTTCTGATTGGCCTTCAGGTCGGGATAGGCCTCGACCACGACCATCAATTTCGACAGGGCGCCGGTGAGGGCCGCCTGGTTATCCTGGAACGCCTTGAAGGCGTCGGGGTTGGTGAGGATGTCGGCAGGGACCTGGGTCTGCGTGACCCTGCTGCGGGCCTCGACGATGGCCTGGAGCGTGTCGCTTTCATGGGCCGCATAGCCCTTCACCGTCTCGACCAGATTGGGCACCAGATCGGCGCGGCGCTGATACTGATTCAACACCTGGCTCCAGGCGGCCTTGGCCTGTTCCTCATAGGTCGGGATCGAATTGACGCCGCAGGCGGCGAGCAGAAACAGCGGCAGCAGCGCCAGAAGGCCCAGCGACAGGCGCCATCCGCCCTGCGTCTTATGATGGCCAAGGACTTCGATCATAGGGAATCAGCCTCCTGTTGGCCGCAATTTGGCCCGCCGTGCCTCGCCATGCAAGGTCCAGAACCCGTGCAGCAGGATCGCCGCGACGATGACGGCGCCACCGGCCAGGGTCGCCTGTCCCGGCACCTCGCCCGCCCCGAACCAGGCGAAGAGCGGCGCAAAGATCAGCGTGAGCCGGGTGGTGAGTGCGGCCTCGGCCGCCGGCAGATGCCGCACTCCCACCGCCAGCAGCACATACTGGAAGCCAAGCTGGAAGATCCCAAGCGCGGCGCAGATCCAAAGATCATGCGCGGAGATCGAAAAGTCCTTGATCCAGGGCGCGGCCAGTGCGGCGGTTATAAAGGCGGCGAGAACAAAGGAAGGCACCATGTCGATCGCACGGGCGCGCCGGATCGACACATACATCACCGAAGCCGTGATCGACGAGCCCAGGGCGAGTGCGTCGCCCATCAGATTGCCGCCCGTCAGATCCTCCGATGTCATGAGAAAGACACCGACCAGCGCCAGGACGATCGCGAACCAGGTTGCCGGGGAGATGCGCTCGCGCAGAACGAACCAGGCGAGCAGGCCGGTGAGGAGCGGCGTCAAGCCATTGAGAAAGGTGGTCCGCGCAACGGTGGTCAGGAAAAGCGCGAAGATGAAGGAGATGGTCGAGATCGAGAAAACCAGCGCGCAGAGCAGGCCGTTGACATTGACGCTGCGGATCGCATCGATCATCCGGCCTTTGCGCGTCACGGCGATCCAGACAATGAGCGTCAGCGCAAAGAAGAGCGAACGATAGAAGATCGTTCGCCATCCCGCGGGCTCATCGAGCCAGCGCAGCAACACGCCCGCCGTGGCGGTGAAGGCCGTCGCTGTCGCCAGAACGAGAAACCCCAGCGGACGGTTCTGCTCCTGCACGACCGTCCCTGGGGTTCCCGTTAATCGCCGGCTCGTCCGACCAGCTTGTCCGAAACGAATCAGATATCCGCGAAGCTGTGGGTCTCGGCCTTGCCGCCCGGATGGGAGACAGCGCCCTTCTCGGCGTCGCCCACGGTCTGGGCATAGCGCCAGAGGGCACCCGACTGGTAATCGTGCCGGCGCGGCTTCCAGCTCTTCCGGCGCTCCGCCAGCTCGGCGTCGCTGAGATTGACGCTGAGAATGCCGGCCGCGGCATCGATCGTGATGATGTCGCCGTCCTTGATCAGTCCGATCGGCCCGCCGACCGCAGCTTCCGGCCCCACATGGCCGATGCAGAAGCCGCGCGTGGCGCCGGAGAAGCGCCCGTCGGTGATGAGCGCCACCTTGTCGCCATTGCCCTGGCCATAGATCGCCGCCGTGGTCGCCAGCATCTCGCGCATGCCGGGGCCGCCGCGCGGGCCCTCATAGCGGATGACCAGCACCTCGCCTTCCTTGTAGCGGCGCTCCTGCACCGCCTTGAAGCAATCCTCCTCGCAATCGAAGCAGTGGGCCGGCCCCGAAAACTGCTGCTTCTTCATGCCGGCAACCTTCACGATGGCGCCCTGCGGCGCCAGATTGCCCTTCAAGCCCACCACACCGCCGGTCGGCGACAGCGGCTTCGAGGTCGGCAGGATCACGTCCTGGTTCTTGGGGAACACGACCGAGGCCAGGTTCTCCGCGATGGTCTTGCCGGTGACGGTGATGCAGTCGCCATGGAGGAAGCCGCCGTCGAGCAGCGCCTTCATCAGGATCGGCACGCCGCCGACCTCATACATGTCCTTGGCGACATAGCGTCCGCCCGGCTTCAAATCGGCGATATAGGGAGTCTTGCGGAAGATCGCGCAGACATCGTGGAGATCGAACTCGATCCCGGCCTCATGTGCGATCGCGGGCAGATGCAGGCCGGCATTGGTCGAGCCGCCGGAAGCCGCCACGATCATCGCCGCATTCTCGAGCGCTTCGCGCGTGACGATGTCGCGCGGGCGGAGCTGGCTCTGGATCAGCTTCATCACCATCTGGCCCGAGGCCTCGGCATAGGCGTCGCGCGAATCATAGGGTGCCGGCGCGCCGGCCGAGCCTGGAATGGCGAGGCCGATCGCCTCGGAGACACAGGCCATGGTGTTGGCGGTGAACTGGCCGCCGCAGGAGCCGGCCGAGGGACAGGCGACGCATTCGAGCTCATGCAGCTCGTCATCGTCGATCTTGTGCGCGGCATGGGCGCCGACCGCCTCGAACACGTCCTGCACCGTCACGTCCTTGCCGCGGAAGCGGCCGGGCAGGATCGAGCCGCCATACATGAAGACCGAGGGCACGTTGAGGCGGACCATCGCCATCATCAGGCCCGGCAGCGACTTGTCGCAGCCGGCGAGGCCGACCAGCGCGTCATAGCAATGGCCGCGCATGGTGAGCTCGACCGAATCCGCGATCACCTCGCGGCTGACCAGAGAGGACTTCATGCCGGCATGGCCCATGGCGATGCCGTCGGTCACGGTGATGGTGGTGAATTCGCGCGGCGTGCCGCCGGCGGCCTTCACGCCCTTCTTCACCGCCTGCGCCTGGCGCATCAGCGAGATGTTGCAGGGTGCGGCCTCGTTCCAGGTGGTCGCCACGCCGACGAAGGGCTGGGCGATCTCCGCCTCGGTCATTCCCATCGCGTAGTAGTAGGAACGGTGCGGGGCGCTCTGGGGGCCGACGGAGACGTAACGGCTAGGCAGCTTGCTCTTGTCGAATGTCGTGGTCATGACAGGCCTTCGCTCTAGTGAACCTTGCTCTCTCAAGGACTTGCGGGCGTCACCTTACCGGCGCATCCGGAGGCTCGCCAGCCCCTAAAGCCCGCAAGCCTGCCCTGCGTCCCGAACGGGTCACGGCGCGGTTTCGGGCCGCTGCGCCAGCATCGGGTGGGGCCAGGGCGAGGTCTTTGGCGTTGACGGCAGGGAGGCCGAGGGTGGCGACAGGTCCTGGACCAGCAGGATGCGCCGGGCCGGCGTCTCGTCGGTGATCAGGAAATGGAAATCCGCCGAGGTGCCCGGCGGCACGTTCCCATCCTCGAAGGTGAGGCCGTCATAAGGTTCGTCGATGACGCGGATCTGACCGAAGCTGCTGGATGCCACCGTTCGGCCCGTCGCTCCCTGGCCGAAGGACAGCCCGTCGCCATAGGGGCTGGAACGCTCTTCGGTCTCGCGCAGCTCCATCCGGAAATCATGCCAAGGCTGGTTGCTCAGATTCCGGACGATCTTGGTCATGGCGAAGCCGGTCAGATGCTGGGTATTGCAGCGATTGCCGAAGGTGGATCTGAGGCCGGTGATCTGAAGGATCGCCGGACCCTGGCCGCCGAGCTCCTCCACCACGACAAAGGGATCGTCGAGATGCCCGGTGCCGGTTACCGCAATGAGCCGGAACCCGCCCAGCTCGTCGCTGAAGGTCAGCCCTTCGACGGTAAAGGAGGCCGCCCCGGCTTGCGCGAAGGGCGCCAGGATCAGGCAGAGCAGCGAAAGTCCGATCAGCCCCCGCATGGTTCCATCATCGGGCCGGCCTTTGATCGCGTAAAGCTCCGCCGAAAGAGTGAGGCCGCTGCCCTTGACCCTACCCGAACCGGCCCGTTAGCCTCGCCCGCCCTTTTCTCCTCCATGAGTTTCCTGTCATGAACCCGCCTTCCCTCGACCTCGATTTCGTGCGGCGGCAGTTTCCGCCGCTCGCCAATGGCTGGATCATGCTGGAGAACGCCGGCGGCTCCTATGTGCCACAAAGCGTGATCGACCGCGTCACCAGCTATATGCGCGAGGTCCAGATCCAGCCGAGCTGGGATTTCGGTCCGTCGGCGGATGCGGCGGCCCGCATCGCGGCCGGGCGGCGCCTCATGGCGGAGATGATCAATGCCGAGCCGGAGGAAGTGTCGATCGGCCCCTCCACCTCGCTCAATGTCTATCTCCTGATGCAGTCGATCCGGAGCTGGTTCAAGCCCGGCGACGAGGTCATCGTCACCAACCAGGATCATGAGGCCAATATCGGCGCCTGGCGGCGCCTCGCCGATGACGGCGTCGTGATCCGCGAATGGCAGATCGACCCCGTCACCGGCGAACTCGACGAGGCGGCACTGGAACGGCTGCTGGGGCCGCGCACGCGCCTCGTCTGCTTCACCCATTGCTCCAACATCGTCGCCACGATCCATGACGTGCAGCGCCTCGCCAGGCGCATCCATCAGGCGGGCGCGCTGGTCATGGTCGACGGCGTGGCCTGCGCGCCGCACCGCCATATCGACGTCAAGGCGCTCGATGTCGATTTCTACGCCTTCAGCCTCTACAAGGTGTTCGGGCCGCATCAGGGCCTGCTCTATGGCAAGCGTGAGCATCTGCTCAAGGCGCGCAGCCAACAGCATTTCTTCATCGAAGAGAACGATATCCCGCTGAAGCTGCTGCCGGGCGGCACCAACCACGAGTTCACGGCCGGGCTCGTGGGTATCGCCGATTACATCGACGGGCTCTATGCCCACCATTTCAAGGCGCCGGAGAACAGCCTCCTCAGCCGCGCCAAGCGCGTGTTCGAGATGATCGGCGCACATGAGGAAACGCTCGCGAACCAGACGCTCGATTTCCTGCGCGAGCGGAAGAAGGTGCGGATCATCGGCCAGACCCGCGCGACCGGCCGGCGCGCGCCGACGATCTCGTTTACTGTTCAGGGCATGAACTCGCGCGCCATCGCGGAAGCCCTCAACGCCCAGAAGATCGCGATCGGCTATGGCGATTTCTATGCCAAGCGCTGCATCGAGGCGCTCGGCACGGTGCCCCAGGAAGGCGTCGTGCGCATCGGCCTCGCCCACTACAACGGCGCGGAGGAACTCGACCGCGCGCTGAAGGCGCTGGATCAGGTGATCGCGAAGGGGTGAGAATGTAGCTCCTCTTTCCTCTCCCTCACGGACGTGAGGGAGAGAGATGCGAAGAGCTAGTCGGAGCGAAGCGGAGACTTACTCGGAGCTGGGTGAGGGTGTGCTCGCAAGAAAGGTCCACCTCACCCTACCCTCTCCCCCGCTACGCGGGCGGAGAGGAAAGCCTAAATCACAGCCCCAGCAGCCGCTCCAGTGCGCTTTTGAGCTGGCGTTGCGACTGTTTTGAATCCGCGAGCCGCTCATGCTGCTCCTCGATGACCTCGGGCGGGGCCTTGGCGACAAAATCGGCATTGCCGAGCTTCTTCTCGATCTTCGCGATCTCACCTTCCACCTTGCCCAGCTCCTTCGCCAGGCGCGCCTTCTCCTTGGCGACGTCGATGAGATCGGCCACCGGCAGGACGAAGACCGCCTCGTCGAGAGGAATCTGCACGGCGCCCTTGGGCGGCGTTCCGACCAAGGGATCGATCTGACTCACGCGTGCAAGACGCCGGATCAGGTCGCCATAGGTGGCGAGGCGCTTCTGCGCCGCAGCGCCCGCACCCTGTACCAGCATCGGCGGTTGCGCAGACGGCGCCAGATTCATCTCGGCGCGCACCGTGCGGATCTCCGAGATCAGGCGGACCACCCAGTCCAGCTCGGCCATCGCTTCGGGATCGCCCATGTCGGCGGGATAGTCCGGCCAGTTGGCGCGGATCAGCTCGCCGTTGCCGCCGAGCTGTCCCCAGATCTCCTCGGTGATGAAGGGCATGATCGGATGCAGCAGATGGCAGACCTGGCCCAGCACCCAGGCCGCGGTCGCGCGCGTTTCGGCCGTCGCCACCTCGTCGCTGCCGCCGAAGATCGGCTTGGCGAATTCGAGATACCAGTCGCAGAACTGGCCCCAGGTGAATTGATAGAGACTGTTCGCTGCGTCGTTGAAGCGGTAGCCCGCGATCGCCGTCTCGAATTCCTGTTTCGCCAGGGCCAGCCGGCCGAGGATCCAGCGATTGACCTTCTGCTTCGCGGCACCCGGCCGGAAGGCGAGATCGAGCTGGGCACCGTTCATCTGGCAGAATCGCGTGGCGTTCCAGAGCTTGGTCGCAAAATTGCGATAGCCCTCGACGCGCGATTCCGCGAGCTTGACGTCGCGGCCCGGGGCCGCCAGCGCCGACAGCGTGAAGCGCAGCGCATCGCAGCCATATTTGTCGATCAACTCCAAAGGGTCGACGATATTGCCCTTGGCCTTCGACATCTTCTGGCCGTGCTGATCGCGTACCAGCGCGTGGATATAGACGGTGCGGAACGGCACATCTTTCATGAAATGCAGGCCCAGCATCATCATCCGGGCGACCCAGAAGAAGATGATGTCGAAGCCGGTCACCAGCACATCGCCGGGATAGTAGCGCTTGAGCTCCGCTGTCTGGTCCGGCCAGCCGAGGGTCGAGAACGGCCAGAGGCCCGACGAGAACCAGGTATCGAGCACATCTTCGTCGCGCTTGAGCGGAACATCCTTGCCGTAGAGCGCCCTCGCCTCGGCCTTCGCGGTCGCCTCTTCCTCGGCGACGAACACCTTGCCGTCGGGTCCGTACCAGGCCGGGATCTGATGGCCCCACCAGATCTGGCGCGAGACGCACCAGGGTTGGATGTTGCGCATCCATTCGTAATAGGTCTTGGTCCATTGCTCGGGCACGAATTTGGTACGGCCCTGCTCGACCGCCGCGATTGCGGGCTTCGCCAGGGTGGCGGCGTCGACATACCACTGGTCGGTGAGCCAGGGCTCGATGACGACGCCGGAGCGGTCGCCATAGGGGATCGTCATCACCCGGTCTTCGATCTTCTCGAGCAGTCCCAGCGCTTCGAGCGCGGCGACAACCTTCTTGCGCGCCTCATAGCGATCGAGGCCGCGATAGGGTTCCGGGACGTTCTCGTTCAGATGGGCGTCGGCATCGAAGATGTTGATGCGCTCGAGATCGTGCCGGCGACCCACCTCGTAATCGTTGAAATCGTGGGCCGGCGTGATCTTGACGGCGCCGCTGCCCGTCTCCGGATCGGCATATTCGTCCGCCACGATCCGCAGCTTGCGGCCGACGATCGGCAGGATCGCATGCTTGCCTACCAGATCCCGGTAGCGCGGATCGTCCGGATGCACGGCAATGCCGCTGTCGCCCAGCATGGTCTCGGGACGCGTGGTGGCGACCACGATGAAGCGGCCCCCTTCGCCCTCGATCGGATATTTGAAATGCCAGAGATGGCCTTTGACCTCGCGCTGCTCGACCTCGAGGTCCGAGATCGCGGTATGGAACTTTGTGTCCCAATTGACCAGCCGCTTGTCGCGATACATCAGCCCCTGGCGGTAGAGCTCGACGAACACCTTCCGCACCGCGCGGTTGAGGCCCTCGTCCATGGTGAAGCGTTCTTTCGCCCAATCGGGCGAGGCGCCCAAGCGGCGCAGCTGGCGGGTGATGGTGCCGCCGGATTCCGTCTTCCACTCCCAGACCCGCTTGATGAATTCCTCGCGGCCGAGATCGCTGCGATGGAGCCCTTGCGCCTCGAGCTGGCGCTCGACCACCATCTGGGTGGCGATGCCGGCATGGTCGGTGCCCGGCTGCCAGAGCGCGTCGCGCCCGCGCATCCGCTCATAGCGGATCAGCACATCCTGCAGGGTGAAGGTCAGCGCGTGGCCCATATGCAGGCTGCCGGTCACGTTCGGCGGCGGCATCATGATGGTGTAGGGCTTCGCGTTCGAATTCGTGTCCGCGGCGAAGGCGCCTTCGGCTTCCCATCTGGCGTAATGCTTGGCCTCGACCTCGGCGGGATTGAAGGTCTTCTCGAGCATCGTCGGGGCGCTTTCCTTAAGGCTCAGGGGTGTGCCGGTCGCGGGCGTGCAGATTGGGAACGAACGCAGGGGATTAGCCTTGGCAAGGGGTCGGACGCAACCCCTCGCGGCGACGCGGACGGCATCCGCGCCAGACCGGCAACTGGGTTAACGGGATAGTCCAGGCCGAGCCCTGAGGCCCGCCAGGATCGGCGCTAGCTGCGACGGCCGAGAGAGCGCTCGACCAGCCCCGTGATCTCTTCCCGGACGATCCGCTCGACCAGACCCGGCAGGTTCGCATCCATCCAATCGCGCAGATGGACCTCGAGCCGGTCGCGCATGATCTGATCGACCATGCGCCGGCCTTCCTCGGTAAAGCCGCGTCCGGGCTGGACCACCTGGGCCAGGACCGACAGAGCCGCCGACGAGGCGATCTCGGTGGCCTCCGACATCAGGCGGCTGCCGCCCGTCATCGAAGGCTGGGGTCGGGGCGCTGCCGCCGGCGGCGCCACGGAAATTTCGAGCGGTTCGAGATTGTTTTGCACGTCGGGCTCAGGCTCCGGTTCTGGTTCGGCCTGGATCTCGATTTGGGCCTCGGATTCGGGCTCCGGCGCGGGTTCGGGTTCAGTCTGCGGCAGGGGCTCGGGTTCGAGTTCCGGCTCGGCTACCGGCGCCAAGGCGGCGCGCATGGGTGGCGGAACCGGTGCCGAGGGTGGGACCGGTGCTGCGGCCGGAATCGAGGGCGGCTCAGGCACCGGCTCGAGGGCTGCGGGCGACGCTGCGGCTGCCGGGGCCGGCTCGGGCTCTGGCAAGGTCGGCGCGGCGACCTCCTCGACCAGCTCCAGCGGTTCGGGGTCGGCCGGCTCCTCGGGGGCGACTTCGGTCAGTTCCAGGACATCATCGGCATCGGCGGGCGGCTCGGCCGCGGGCGAGACCGCGTGCAATGTCACCGGGGGCGCTTGCGGCGCCTCGGCGGCAGGCGCTGGTGCCTCGGGCGTTTCAGGCGCTCCTTCCGGGCCGCGCTTCCCATCTTCCGAGATGATGCGGCGGATCGAGGAGAGGATCTCCTCCATCGTTGGTTCTTGCGCGCCGCGCGCCTGGCTCATGGTTTGGCTCCTTACCGCGCGTGATTGCACGGGACCGTCAAGTCTTCGACCGTAAACAGTTAATTTACCATAAAACGTGCCGGAGCCCAGGCAAAGTGGGATCGGCGCTCCCCTTCAACAGGATAGCGGCTGCCTGTGAGGGGTTCGCGGCTGACTCCCCGAGTCGACAGGCCCGAGAGCCTCGAAGCCGCCGGTCAGAACACGAAGCTGGGGGCTTTGGCGAAGCCCGGCAGGGGCGGCACGGAGCAGTCGAAAACCACCCGCTGCGAGAGCCCCGCCTCGGCTCGCGTCGCCAGGATGGCGCGGCCAGGGCCGTCGGCCTGCAGCACCGCCACGAGGCGCCCTCCGACGGAGAGCTGCGCGGCGATGGGATCGGGGATCTCCTGGACTGCTCCGTCGATCAGGATGACGTCATAGGGCGCCTTCGCCGGATGTCCGGCCGTCAGGGGCCCGCGGACCAGGCTGACATTGGTGGCGCCAAGCTCGGCCAGAAGCTCCTGGGCCCTCTGCGCCAGCGCCGCATCGCTCTCGACCGCGACGACGCTGTTGGCGAAGCGGGCCAGGACGGCGGCCGAATAACCATTGCCGCAACCGATCACCAGGGCCTGGTCGCTCGCCTTCACCTCCGCGAGATGGAGCAGGCGGCCCAGCACCATGGGCTCCATCAGATAACGGCCGGGCGCGATCTGCAGGTCTTCGTCGAGATAGGCGACGCTCTTCAGGGCCCGCGGCACGAACAGCTCACGCGGCACCTCGCCCATCGCATCGAGCACGGCATCGTCGGTGATCTTGTTGGTGCGCAGCTGGCTTTCCACCATGCGACGACGCAGGGCCGAGTAATCCATGAAATCCCTCTCCTGGCCTTCAAAGCGCCACGCCGGACCCTTTCCGGGCAGGTCCCCCGCAGGCTCGAGGCCCAGCGGATATACAATGGCGGCCCGCCCTTGCACAATCGCCTGGAAAGCCCTTGACCGCAAAGGCCGATCCCGCGCCTTGACCCTGTCCCAGCCCCCCGCTTATACATCGCGCTCCGCCGGTGGCCGCCCTCTTCGGGAGCGCCTCCGGACGCCCTCCGGCCCGGTGGCAGAGTGGCTATGCAGAGGACTGCAAATCCTCGTACATCGGTTCGATTCCGGTCCGGGCCTCCAAATACAAGACTTGAGCCGTCGGCGGTCTGGAAGGGGTGGCTGGGCGCATGGGGGTCGGCCTTGTCACCTGAAGCGGCGAATCCGGGGCCTGCTCGCGCCTGGACCGAGGTGACCGATCCCGAGCTGATCGTCGCCAATCTCCATCGCAACTATACCGGCGTGTCGACCACGATCGGGGCCCTGCTTCCACGGCAGGATGTCCGTCACCGGCTCTGGCTGGTGGGACGTTCCCTGCCCGACGGTCCATCAGCCCATTCCCTGGCCGCGGCCCTCGCCATCTCGCGCCGTCCGCCGGCGGGGCGGCCTTTCCGCATCTGGCATGTGCGGCGGAATGTGGAGCTGCAGGTGGCTTGGCTGGCGCGTGACCTGCTCCGCCTGCCGATCCGGATCGTCTTCACCTCGGTTGCGCTCCATGTGCACTCCTTCTGGCCGCGTTTTCTGATCGCCCGGGCGGACGCGGTCATCGCGACCTCGAAGCGTGCGGCGAGTCTGAGACCCAACGTGGCCGGGATCGTGCCCCACGGCGTCGACACCGAATATTTTCGTCCGCCGACAGATCGTGGACAGGAATGGGCCCAGGCCCAATTACCCGGCCGCTATGGCATTGGCATCTTCGGGCGCGTCCGCCGCGGGAAAGGGACCGACCTCTTCGTCGAGGCGATGCTGCGGCTGCTTCCCCACCACCCGGACTTCACCGCCGTCATCGTCGGACCCTGCAAGATCAGGGACCGGCCCTTTCAGGCCAATCTCGTCAAGCGCATTGCGGCGGCCAACCTTTCGGCGCGCATCCGCTTTCTCGGCGAGATCGAATGGGCCGAGGTTGCAGCGTGGTATCGCCGGCTGTCGATCGTCGTGGCCGCGGCACGGTACGAGCCCTTCGGCGTGACGATCCTGGAAGCGATGGCATCGGGCGCCACGGTCGTCGCCACGCGCACTGGCAATTACGAGGCGATGATCGAGGAAGGCCAGAACGGCTTCCTGGCCCAGCCCGGGAATCTCGACGAACTGACCGCGTCGTTGGAAGAGGTGATGACGCAGCCGGAGCGGATGCAATCCATGGGCGTTGCCGGGCGGCAGAGAGCGACCGCGCTGTTCCGGGTCGAGACCGAGGCGGAGGGAATCTCCAAGGTCTATGAGAAGCTCTGGCAGGGTGGCGGCCGATGAACGCCGCGGAGCCGCGCGCCATCAGTTTTCTCCGGTCACTGACGGTGCTCGATGCGAAGGCCATCGAACGCCTGGCGCCGACCTCGCTCACACTCGTTCTGCTCTATGCCGGGTGCCTTGCCGTCGGGAACAGCCCGGGAAATGTGCTGCTGGGGATTCTCGCGATATCGGCCCTGCCGATCGTCGCTCTCCGCCAGGAGCTGCGCAGCAGGCCCATCCTGATCTTCTCCCTTTTCATCATCCTCTATCTGCTGGCGATGGCGGTCCGGGCCGAGCTGGAGGGAATCCCGGGCCGGCATATCCGGGCCATCGATAATTTCGCCTTCGTCGCCTTTGCGCCCTTCGTCGCGGTCCATGTGGCGATTGCCTTGCGCTTCCCCATGATGAGCTTCGAACGACTCTGCCTGCTGGCTGCCGCCATCTTCATCGCGGGCTCATCCGCAAGGCTGTTCTGGAATGCCGATTGGGCGGCCGGTCTGTCGTTGTTCGGGGAGTATGAGTGGGGTGCCGGCGGCGGCAATCGGAACTATCTGTCGATCGAAGCCGGACTGACGCTGCTGGCCAGCGGATCGCTCCTGGTCCTTGCGGTCGCGACCCGGCGCTGGCCGCCACCGGTGCGGCTCGTCGTCGGCGGCCTCCTCGCGCTCGTCTGCGCCCTGGATTTCCTGGCGCTGATCGAAATGAAGAGCCGGACGAACTGGATCGCCGCGACTGTCGCGGGCCTGGTCTGGCTGGTGACGCTCTTCGTCGGGTCGCTTCGCCGCGGCGGCGCGCGACGTTCCGTCTTGTGGGGCGCCGCGGCGGCGGTCGCCGTCCTGGCCGCCGTCGGGCTCGCCGCCTTCTCGAGCCAGATCGCGTCCCGTCTTTCCGACAATGGCGGCGTGACGGCGAATGCCGAATTGCTCGCCGGAATCGTGACCGGCAGGCTCGACCGATCCTCGATCGACTTCCAGGCTTACGATCCCCGGCTCCCCCTCTTCGTCACCGCCCGCGAGCTGATCGCGATGAAGCCGCTGTTCGGATGGGGAACCGATGTGGGGCCGCTGGTGAAGGAACATGTCGGCGTGACAGCGCTGCAGGGAAAGACGCAGTTTCACGACGCCTATCTCGAGTTCCTGGTCGCGGTCGGAATCGTGGGCACGGGCTTGATCGCCGGTCATCTGGCAGCGGTCGCCCTCGCCTGCCGGCGACGGACGGCGCCAGCGCTCGACCCTGACGTCGGCGTCCTGCTGGCAGCCCTTGCCGCCGGCAGCCTGGCCTATGTCGGCATCGTCGCCATCGCGGAAAGCGCCAACCGGATGGAGATCATCACGCAGGGGCTCGTCCTGCTCTTCGCGCTGATGCTCGGTCGCGGAAGCATCGGTCAGGCCATCGAGCGGATCGCCGGCTCCGCCACTCGGCCTCAGTAGCCCTGAACCTTGCGATATTGCTGCGGCAGCTCGCCGAGCACGCCGCGGACGAAGCCGATACCGCGTCCGGCCATGCGGGTTGCGCCGATGACAAGCTGAGCGCCGGCCGTCGGGCTCGCCACCGTCGCCAGCGCCCCTATTGGGAAAAGGACTCCGGCACCGATCAGGGAAGCCGCGCCCCCGATGATCGCGCGGCTCAAGGCCTGACCGAAGCGGCCCGCGCTCCGCCGCTGATAGCTGCGCACCATCCCGGAATGCATGCGACGCAGAAACTGATAGCGCAGCGTCAGGCGTTCCGCCGGAAGGATCTCGGTCACCACCGACGCCGGCTCATAGACCACCTTGGCGCCCTTGCTGCGGATCGCTCGGTCCATGGCGGTATCGGAGCCGCCCGAGCGCGCGAACCGGCTGTCGAAGCGCAGGCCCTGCGCTATCAGCCAGGGAAGATCGGCGCACCAGTTGGCCGTGGTGATGATGGTGCTGTCGGCGTTGCCGCGAGCGAAGCGGAGGCGCCACTGCTGGCGACGGCGCGAGCTCGCGACCAGGCCGCGACAGAGGAAGCGGCGCCAGATACCGATCGGCTCCTGCGGCGGGCCGAACAGGATGGGGCCGCCGGTGAGCTGCGCCCCTTCCCGTCGTGCGGCCCCGACCAAGGCCACCAGCCATCCCGGCTCCGGAAACGAATCATCGTCGATGAAGGCAAGCCATCTCGCTTGCAGGGCGGCCGCGGCGTCGAGGGCGCGGTTTCTCACCGCCGGAATCCCGGGCTGCGGCTCCATGACATAGTCGATCCGAATGCCGCTTGCGGCGGCTGCCTCAGCGACGACGCTCCGGCCGCTCTCGGCCGGATCGTTGTCGACCACGAGAAACATCACCGCGCTTGCCGGCGGCCTTTCGGCAGCAAGACAGACCGCGAGGCAATGGGCCAGCATGCGCGGTCGTTGTCGCGTGGTGATCGCGACCAGGACGAGCTCGGCGGCATGGTCCGCGCCGGCGTCAGTCCCGTAATCGATCGCCTGGATGTCAGCGACTGTCATGTCCGCCGTCCGCTCGGCACGGAACTCCGTGCGTGCAGCCGGTTCGGAGGATCAAGTTCGCCCACCCGCGACCATCCTGGCCTCGTTGTTCGGCGGTCAAGGCCATCGCACCGGCTCCCGTCTGCACCCGTTCGGGGACGAACCTAGGGCAGACCCGCCGGAGCGGCAAATTCAAAAGGCCAGCCCCGAGTGGGCTCTATTCCTGAGGCAGCTTGTTCGGGCTCGCTTCGACTTCGGCGATCGCCTTGTCCCAGGCCGCAACGCGCTCCGGCCCCGCCGGATGGTCGTCGAACATCGAGGCATGGGTTTCCGTGCTCATCTTCGACAGGACGACCCAGACCCTGCCGGCCTTCTGCAGGTCGTAATTCGCGCGAGCCAACAGATAGCAGGAGAGCAGATCCGCCTCGCGCTCCTCTTCCTTCGAGTAGGACAGAGCGCCCACCGATGCGCCCAATCCGACGGAGTTGTTCAGCGCGTCCGGATCCTGATAACCGGTCGCGACCATGGCGCCCCCCATCAAGATGCCGGCAAGAACCGCACCGATCGCGGCGTTCTGCTGCTTCTCCTCGACATGTTGGGCGATCTCGTGACCCATCTCATGGCCGACGACCGCAGCCACCTCGTCCTCGGTGTCGAGATATTCCATGAGGCCGCGATAGATCTCGATCCGACTGCCGTCCGTCTGGGCGTTCACGGTATCGTCGGCGACATAGACCACGTTGAAGGTGCAACGGGGCGCATGCGCGTAGGCGCAGAGGCCGGGCGCCGCAGCTTCGAGCCGGGCCGCGACCCGATTGACGATCTCTCGGTTTTCCGCGGCGGTTCGGTAATGTCTGGGAAGATTTGAAGGTTCGCCGGCCACGGCCAGGCTCGCGCGATTGACGTCGGCGTCGCTGATGGCGGGCAGCCTGAACTGCGCGCCCGCGCAACCGGTCAAGGTGATCAGCAACAGCAGCGCGGCAATCGGAGCCATCTTCATGGCGTCGTCTCCCCCGCGAGAAGCCCCATGACGCAAGGCGGAAATCTACCCAAAGCCGACAGTGCTGTTCTTCAGCCGTTGGTTTCTGTCGGGCTGGAACCGCCCCTGTCGGGCGCGGCTCCTTGCGTCATGCGACACTCACACACAGCGTCAGTTTACTACTTTTGCGGGATATCCCGTCAAGGGCCGCCCTGTCGGAATGGGAAATCCGGAGGAAAGAGCGAGTTAACTGCTACTTATGAGTGTATTATTTTCAGAAATAATCAGGCCGCGAGCGCGGCTGTGCCCCGCCGCAGCAGGATCCGCACGCAAGTTCCGCCGCCGGGACGGCACGAAATCTCGATCTTGCCGCCCTGCAGCTCGACGAAATGCCGGGCGATCGTCAGGCCCAGCCCGAGCCCGCCATGCTCCCGGGTGTCCGATCCGTCCCGCTGCCAGAAGGGCCGGAATGCCGCTTCGATCGCTTCGCCTTCAATCCCCGGCCCCTGGTCCAGGATCGCCAGCTCGATGCCGCCCCGATCGGGCTGGCGGGCTCGAACCTCGATCAAGCCGTCGCGCGGCCCGAACTTCGACGCGTTGCCCATGACATGGATCAAAGCCTGACGCAGCAGCTTGGCATCCCCATAAGCAAGCAAGCCATTGTCGATATCGCTTTCGATCCGCTGGCGCTTCTCGCTGACAACCGGCTCCATGAAGCCGATCACCTCGCGCATGACCCTCGCCAGGGGGAATTCGCGCAGCTCGGCCTCGAAGCCGGTGCCGTCGATGCGTACCGCGGTCAGGACGTCATTGACGATCTCCAGCAGCCTTTCACCCGAGGCCCGGATCAACTGCACATATTCCTTGTTCGCCTCGGGCTCGGACGCCGCCTGCATCAGCAGCAGATCGGAGAAACCGATGACGGCGTTCAACGGGGTGCGGAACTCGTGGCTGATATTGGCCATGAACTGCGATTTGGCGCGCCCGAAGGCCTCCGCCCGATCCAGTGCCGCCATATATTCGCCGTTGCGCCGCTCGAGCTGTGCCGCCAGCTCCGACAGCTTCGCATTGGTCGCGCGCAATTCGCTTTCATGCGTGCGCAAGGATTCCTGGGAGCGGCGTGACCGGTCGGTCTCGAGGATGATCGCGGCGAACAAAGGCATCGTGATCGCGATCGCGATCACCTGGTGCAACCCGCCCGCCATCATGAGTTCCAGCGCCCGCGGCCCGCTTTCGGTCAGGAAGGCCGCCAAGGGGCCGACGGACCCGACGAGGGCGCCCAGGATCAAGAGGCGCAACGGGCCCGGCTGCCCATCTTCGCGGCGCAGCAACGCGATCAAGGCGGTCGCCACGAGATAGGACAGGGTGATGGAAGCGAGGCCGGCCATCATCACCGGACCGCCAACCGCGGCCCGCGTCACCAGAGCCACGGCGGCGGTCAGCAGGCCGGCCAAGGGGCCGCCAAAGAGCACGCTGAGCGCGATCATGGCCGCCCGAACGTCGACATGAAGCCCGGGATAGGGCTCCGTCGGCTGAAGCATCGAGAGCATCGCCATGACGGCAAAGGTCCCGCCCCAGATCGCCGAGCGGCGGACGATCGACATGGCATCGACGATAGATCGCTGCCATCCGATCCATAGGCAGAAGAGGCCCATGATCGAGGCATGCAAAACGACGTCATAGAGACCTGAAAGTACGCCGTTCATTGGCCCGCGAACGCCCTTCCCCAGCGCTCCTATTCCGGCGCCGAAATCCATCTTGCGGCGCGGGCTGTGAGGGACCGGGCGGCGAACGGACGGCGTCTCCTCGATCATTCCGCCTATTCGCTTCCAAACCCCTAAAATCCAACAGGGTTAATCGTTTGGAGCAGGGCTGAAGGCCTCCCCCTAGACCGTCCGGGGAAAGACGAGCGCCGGAACCGGCATCAAAAGGAGCCCAAAAAGGAAAATCCCCCGGATCGGGGGATCCGGGGGATCAGTGTATGCCGGCCGCTGGCGTGAGTGGGGGTACCGGGCCGGTTCCTGGCCTGGGCCCGCCTGCTTGAACGCAGGCGGGCCCGTTGGCGCAGACGATTCGACGTCTCAGTTGTAGGTCGGGACGATCGAGGTTTCCGGCTTCGTGACATTGAGGCCCTTGGTCAGAACGCCCATCGTGGCGAGAAGGCGATAGCTGGCCACCATCTCGGCGTAGGTCGCGGTCACCAAGGCGTCACGGTTGAGGAACAGCTCGTTGTCGGCGTCCAACAGATCGAGCAGGCCGCGCTGGCCGATGTCGAACTGCTGACGATAGATGTCACGGGTATTCCGCGACGCCTCGACGCTGCGCTGCAGGATTTCGACGTTCGAGCGGGCGGTCTGGATGGCATTCCAGGCCACCTTCGCGTCCTCGGCGACCTGCCGCTCATTCGTCAGCAGCTGATCGGTCGCTTCGGTCAGGCGGTGCTTGAACTCGTGGACACGAGCGGTATCCGCACCACCGCGATAGAGGTTCCAGCGAGCCACCAGAAGTGCCGAGGCATCCTGGTCGCTGCGGGTCGTGCCGCCAGCGTTGGTGTTGTTGTTGGCGGAAACTTCGAGGCGCACATCCGGCCAGTAGGAGGCCTGCTGCTGCTCGACGTCATGAGCGGCGACTTCCACGTCGGAACGAGAGAAGCCGATGGTCGGGCTGTTGGCGATCGATTGCGCCACCGCATCTTCCAGGCTCTGCGGCAGCATGTCGGCCGGCACCGTCGGCACCGTCAGCGAATCGGGTGCCTGGCCAACTGTCTTCATGAACGCGTATTCGGCATCCGCGAGATCCCCACGAATCTGCGTCAGAGCCGCTTCCGACGAAGCAAGGCGGGCTTCCGCCTGGCGAACGTCGGCGATGTTGCCGCCGCCCGACTGAGCGCGGAGCTGCACGTCGGAGAGAGTGCTGCGATGGATCGCAACGTTATCCTCGGCGATCGCGAGACGCTCGCGGTTGCGCAGGACCTCGATGTAAGAGCGGGCCGCATCCAGCGAAACGTCTTCCGAGGTCTCGCTGACACGATTGGCCGCCGACTGCACGCGCGACTGCTGACGGGCGACTTCGCTGTCGGCGAAGAAGCCGTCGAAAATCAGCTGACTGACAGTGACCGACGCGTCGGCACGCGTCCGGAGAGCGCTGCCGCCGTCACTGTTGTTCGTCGTGTTGTTCTTCGACCATTCCGGGCCGCCGTCCAAACGGACATCGACCTGCGGATAGTAAAGAGCTTCGCCCTGGCGCAGCTCCTGATCGACCGCTTTGCGATCGTTCGACACGACACCGACGCGCGGGTTCGTCGAAACCGCGAGCGCCGCCGCTTCTTCAAGCGTGATCGCTCTGGCGTTGTCGGACATGGCAAACATTGCCGTCGCCGCAACGGCAGCGAGAAGAATAGACTTGCGATGCTTCATTGGATTCAGGCCCCCACACCTGGTCATATGGTCGGGGACTCACCGGTTGAACCCGGCGCACCAGCCCCCATGATCTACGGCTCTCGTCGCGGAAAGCGAAGCGAGCCCCCTCCCCGCCGGTCAAGGCGGGACTGCCCGATAACTAGCATTACCTATTTACAAATGCACGCCCTTTTACGGCCACAGCGACGCAAGAAATTGCTGCATGTCCTTTAGAATGACCAAAAATAGACTTTTCCGACAGGTCTCTGTCACGTCGATGTGCCTCCCTTGCAACAGCGCTCAGAATAAGGCGCCGAAATATTCTTTCCTATCGCGCGGGCGGTCCTATCGCGCGGGCGGTCGCCCGGACCGAGAGCGGCCCGATATAAAGGGCGCCCGAAGCCAGTCGCGGCAGATCTAGGGACTAGGAAATTATACCAAAATCAGGGGGCGACGGCCGGTTCGCTGCAGTGCAGCAACGGCCTGCCAGGGAGCGGGATGGCATAGCCGGAGCTTCACCCGGCCGGGGCCGGCAGAGCCGTGACGGCCCTGCCCTGTCGCCCCTCTTGGCTTAGCGTTCGCGCAACGCCGTGTCGCGGGCGCGCATGACGGGCGCCAGCAGATATTCCAGCACCGTCTTATGGCCGGTGAGGATGTCCACCGAGGCCGTCATGCCGGGAATGATCGGCAGAGGCTTTTCCGTGGAGCCGAGGAAGTTCTTATCGGTACGCAGCCGGATGCGGAAGAAATGCTCACCTTTCTCGTTCTGGATCGTGTCGGCGCTGATCTCCTCCACCACGGCATCGAGGCCGCCATAGGTCGAGAAATCATAGGCCGTCACCTTGACGACCGCCGCCTGCTTCGGGCGGATGAAGGCGATGTCGGACGGGCGGATCTGCGCCTCGACCAGCAGCGTATCCTCGATCGGCACCACCTCGACCAGGTTCTGGCCCGGCTGGATGACGCCCCCGATGGTCCGGATCTTGATCTCCTTGATGGTGCCATGGACCGGAGAACGCACCTCGGTACGGGTCACGCGATCCTGGTTGGCCCCCATCTCCTCGGTGGTGGCGGACAGTTCCAGCTTGGCCTTGGTCATGTCCTGCGAAGCATCGGTCTTGAAAGTCACAAGGCGCTCGTTCAGACGCTTGCGCGCCTCTTCGACCGCGGCCTCGGCGCGGGGCCGGGCGAGATCGGCGGCATTGATGTCGGATTTGAGGTCGTTCACCTGGCGCTCGAGCCGCAGCAGATCGACCTTGGAGACGACGCCCTGATCCGCGAGCGGCCGGGTGATGTCGAGCTCCTTCTGCGCCAGCCCGAAGGAGCCGCGCAGATTGTCGGCCTTGCCGCGCAGCTCGGCCAGTTCCTGCTGCCGCTGGGACAGCTGGTCCTGGAGAATCGCAAGCTGCGACTGGAGCTGCTGCTGGCGGATGTTGAAGAGCGCCAGCTCGGCGCGAGCCACTTCGGGCGCGCCCTGCAGCAGGTCGTCGGGAAACTTGACCGCTTCGGGATCGGTGACGCCCGCGATCTCGGCATCGAGGCGGGCGACCGTCGACAGCCCGCTGAAATAGCGCTGCTTGAGCTCGCGCAGGCGCGATTCCGCGGCCGTGTTGTCGATGCGCATCAGCACCTGGCCCTTCTCGACGATCTGACCTTCGCTGGTCAGAACTTCGGCCAGGATGCCGCCTTCGAGGTTCTGGATCACCTGCGTCTGGCCGGACGGGACGACGCGCCCCTCGCCGCGGGTCACTTCGTCGAGCACCGCCTGGTCGGCCCAGATCAGGAACGAGATGACGATGACGAAGACCAAGCCCAGGAGGATGTGGGCGAAGCGTCGCGTGACGCGGCGATCGAGCTCGGACGGATCGATCCAATCGTCATAATGCTGCAGGGAGGTCATGTCGGTCGGTATCCCCTAAAAATCTCAGCCTTCAGCGGCCTTGACGCGGCCCTTCATGAGCGCGTCGAGCACGCCCGCCTTCGGGCCATCCGCCACGACCTTGCCGCCGTCGATCACGATCAGACGATCGACCAGTGAAAGCATGGAGTTGCGATGTGTGACCAGCAGCAGGGTCTTGCCGGGCAGGATCTGTGCCAGGCGATTCTTGAACGTCGTCTCGGTGCTGTTGTCCATATGGCTGGTCGGCTCGTCGAAGACCAGCACGGTCGGGTTCATCAGCAGCGACCGGGCGATGGCGATTGCCTGGCGCTGACCGCCCGACAGATAGCGGCCGTTCTCGCCGACCTGCATGTCATAGCCATGCGGATGGCTGCGCACGAACTCGTCGACGCCGGCGACCGTCGCCGCCCGCAGCACCGAGGCCTCGTCCACATAAGGCGCGCCGATGCCGATATTGTCCTTCACCGAGCCGAAGAAGAGATGGGCGTCCTGCAGCACGCAACCGATATTGCGGCGCAGGTCGGCCGGATCGAGCTGGCGGATGTCGGTGCCGTCGACCAGCACCGCGCCCTCCTCCGGCTCGAACAGATTGACCACCAGGCGCTCGATCGTGGTCTTGCCCGACCCGATGCGCCCGACGATCGCCACGCGCTCGCCCGGCTGGATCTTGAAGGAGATCGAATCCAGCGCCTTGCCCTGCTGGCCCGGATAGCGGAACGAGACATCACGGAACTCGACCGCGCCTTCGACATGCGGCCGGCGCAGGAAGTCCTTGCCCAGCGGTCGCTCGACCGGAAGGGTCATCAGCTTGTTGAGGCCCTTGAGCGAGCTCCAGGACTGATTGAGCCGCACCATCATGCCGGCGATCTGGCCGAGCGGGGCCATGGCGCGGCCGACCAGCATCGAGGTCGCCACCATGGCGCCCATGGTCATCTCGCCCTCGGCGGTGCGATAGACACCCCAGATGATCGTGGCGAGCGTGGTGAACTGCAGCGACAGCGAGACGAAATTGACCGAGATCGACGACCAGAAGCGCGACTTGGTCGAGGTGGTCGCGAGCGCATCGACGAAGCCGTCCCAGTCGCGCTGGCGATGGCCTTCGGCCGACGCCACCTTGATCGTGTCGAGGCCGGAGATGGTTTCGACCAGGACCGCGTGTTTCTGGGCGCCCTGGCGGTAGGCCTTCTCCGAGGCTTTGCGCATCGGAATCTGCACGATCATGCTGACGGCGATCACGACCGGGATCATGACCAGCGGCACGATGGCGATCGGGCCCGCGATCAGCGAGATCACGAAGATGAACAGGAACAGGAACGGCAGGTCGACGATGGCGGCAAGCGACGCCGAGGTGAAGAAGTCGCGCAGCGGCTCGAAGCCCTGGATGTAGTTGGCGAAGGCGCCCGAGGATTGCGGCGCCGAGTCCATCCGGATGCCGAGTACCTGGCCGAAGATGCGCGCCGAGATCTTCCGGTCCAGCGCCTTGCCGGTGCGCTCGAGGAAGTAGCCGCGCAAGGTGCGCATGATGAAGTCGAAGCAGTAGGCGGCGGAGACGCCGATCGCCAGCACCCAAAGGGTGTCGAAGGCGCGGTTCGGAACGACGCGGTTATAGACCGACATCACGAAGACCGGCGAGATCACGGCGAAGATGTTCAGCAGCAGCGAGGCGATGATCACCTCGACATAGATGGTCGAGAAGCTGCGGACCGAACCCCAGAACCAGTTGCCGTGATGCTCGATCGAAATGTCGCCGGAACGGGCGTCCATCCGGATCTTCGGGCGCGCAATGATGCAGCTCCCGCTGTAGAGATCTTCGAGCGTGGCGATCGAGACGCGCTTGCTGCCGTCGATATTGTCGGTGGTCACGATCTCGGCGAACTCGCCGTCGCGACGCAGCAGCACGCAAGCCTGGCGGTCCTTCAGCAGCAGGACGCAGGGCAATGCCAGGTCGGGAATCGAGGGCAGCGTGCGCTTGGAGACGTTGGCCGCGAGGCCGATGCGCTCGGCGGCCTTCAGGAACAGGGGCGGCGTCAGTCCTCCGGCGGCAACAGGAAGGCCTGCCGCCAGGGCCGCGGGGGACCGCGGCGCGCCATAGAGGCGCGAGAGAATCACCAGGGTCTGAAGGAGAGGATCGTCGCGTTCTACCGGGCCCGAATACTCGACAGGCACGGCCGCTTCTGGGGCCTTCTGAACCGCCGAATCCATCTGATCTGTCCTTGTATTACCAGTCGCCCCAATCTGACGGTCGCGTCTTAGATTATCGTTAATTGTGACCGCTCTGTGGCCGAGGAGAGGGCAGCCTTATATCGGAGTTGCCGTCTGCGCGGAAGAGTGATCGCTCATTTTTTCGGAATTCGGCAATCGGGTTAAGGCATTACGGCAAAACCATGGCGCGCTCGCATGCCTCTTTTCTGCGTCCATGAACGCCGCGTCAGCGATCACGAGACAAGATTACTGTCTTGTCATTGCTCGAGGTCATCACGAAGAAGCCGGTTGCGTCGCGCCTGAGCCCCCAAACGCGACGTCGCCACCCATAGAACAATCGCGACCGCGGTTCCGTTCCCTCACCGCGGCGGCGTCAGCACTGATAGAAGCAAAACAACCGACGCTCCCGATGGAGGGAGCCGATCGAGATCAGGCGATGTGCGGCGCGATCGTGATCTCGACTTCGGGCGAGTAGTACAACCGCATCCCGCCCTCGAAGGCATAGAAAGAGAGGCCGTTCACATCGGTGCCGTCAGCCGTGAAATGGCTGTCCGCAACGCCGCTCTCGGAGATCTGGAGATCGGTGACGATATTGAGATGCAGATGGCCCTGAGGATTCATCACCACGATCTCGCCGTTCGAATCCGGCAAGAGATCATTCAGCGACAGCGTGATGTGGTCGGCGTCGGCATTCGCCACCGGCGCCTGGGGCGCCGCGTTGAATTTCAGTTCGCCACCGTCATCGACGATACTCATAGCCTCGGCTCCTCAGCCCCTTCGCCATGCCCGGTCCGCAAAACCTTACGGGATGGTTAGGGTTTATACGCCATTAAATCCTAGAGTCAGCCGCACCCGATTTCAACAGAATTTAGCGCAAATTTGTCGCATCTGGCAGGCCTGACACGGACTTAGCAGCCTCCGGCGGGGCCCCTCATGCAGAAACCCTAGCCTGGGCCGCGGTCGACCAGGAGCAGGAACGACGACCCACCGACGGGGTCGATCACGCCGGGGCAGATATTGGCCCTGGCCGTCACGACGCGCCCCGGGCGCAGGTAAACGATCCGCCCCTGATAGACATGGTGTGCCCCATTCTCGAATTCCTGCAATATTTTATCCAATGGAATCTGAGACTTAATCTGAATGTAATGACCGATCATCCGGCCGATGAGCGCCGCCGCCTCGACGCCCAGCCATTGCACGGCGGCCTGGTTGGCACGCTGGATCGACTGGTTATGCGACACCATCAAGGCCGGACTCGGACAAGCATCGACGATCAGCCCCAGCGGCACGCCCTGGTTGGTGAGGCTGCGTTCCTCGAGCTCGCCTTCAACGCGATTAAGTTGCTCTAAGGTTCTGGAAAGACAATAGGATCTGATTGCGGCGGTGAGGTTTATCTCCTCCGTCGCACCGCGGGCCACATGGCCGATGAGCTGGTTCAGCCGCAAACCCTGCTGCTGCGAAAGATCCTCGAGCCGCTCCCACCAGATCGGCTCCAGCTTGACGGAATAGCGCCGCCCTTCGAATTGAACGATTCGATGTCGCATAGTTCCCCACCCACAGCCCACATCATAGTGTGCGGTGCGGCTTCTGTCAGGTAGAAAGAGACAGGGACGGAATCAAAGGGGAATTGGTGCCCTCAGACGAGCGAGGTCCAGGGTTCGCTAAATGTTAACGACACGACCCTGCTAATATGCGCGCCGGGCAGAAGGAGATCGCCGCTCATGAAAGACGCCGACAAAGGTCATTCCATCGTCAAGCTGGCGGGGCTCACCCCCGATGCCGAGACGCAGTCGGGGCGCGTGGACTTCACCCGCTCCGACATGGAGATGATCCGTGTCTATGAAGACCTCATGGACATCCTGATGGCGAAGCGGATCATCCTGCTGACCGATTTCCCGCAGGCCGCCCAGGAGAAGATCGTGAAGCGCAAGAAGCTGCGCTCCTCGCTGGCGCCGATCACGGGCATGTTCGCCGTGGACGAGGAAGGCGTCGGCCTGATCTGACGGGGGCCGGACTGACGAAAAGATCGGGCTAGCGATAGCCCGACGCGGTCCGCCCGACGTCGGAACCTGCAACGGCGCGTTGCAGAGACGCCACGATGTGATCCTGCGTCGCCGCATCGAGATAGGCATGCATCGGCAGGCTTAGAACCTCGCCAGCCAGCTTCTCGCTCCGCGTCAATCCATTCCCCGCGATCGGCAATCCCGCATAAGCCGGCTGATGATGCAGCGGTCGCGGATAATGAATGGCCGTGGGAATGCCGTCTGCCTTCAGCGCTGCCGCCACGCGATCGCGGTCGGCGAGGCGGATGGTGTATTGGGCCCAGACCGACAGCGCGCCCGGCCGCAGCTTGGGCAGATTCGCATGCGCGGCCAGCGCGCGGTCGTAACGCGCGGCGATCTCCTGCCGGGCCGCGATCTCCGGCTCGAACAGTTCCAGCTTCGCCAGCAGCACCGCCGCCTGGATGCTGTCGAGGCGGCCATTCAGCCCCACGCGCTGATGATCGTAGCGATCGGCCCCCTGCCCGTGCTCGCGCAGGCTTCGCATCACCGCGGCCAGCGCGTCGTCATCGGTGAACAGGGCCCCGCCATCGCCATAGCAGCCGAGAGGCTTCGACGGAAAGAAGCTGGTCGCGGTCACATGACCGAAGCGGCCCACGCGCTTTCCGTTCAAGGCGGCGCCGAAGCTCTGAGCCGCGTCGGCGATGAGAAAGAGCCCCTGCTCGGCGGCGATCGTCTCGAGCCGCTCATAGTCCGCCGGCTGTCCGAACAGATCCACCGCGATGATGCCGGCGGGCCGCAAGCCGGCGCTCCGGGCAGCAGCGATCGCCGGGGCAATGCTCAGCGGATCGAGATTGAAATCCTCTTCCCGGATGTCGGCGAAGACCGGGGTCGCTCCCACCAGCGAAACCGCTTCAGCAGCCGCGACGAAGGTGAAAGCCGGCACGATGACCGCGTCGCCGGGGCCGATGTCGCGCGCGCGCAACGCCATCTGCAGCCCGTCCGTGCCGTTCGCGCAGGTTATGCAGTGCCGAACGCCCGCAAACGTTGCGAGCTGGCGTTCGAGTTCGCCCACCTCGGGCCCCATGATGAAGGCGCCATGCGCCAGGACACGCTCGATGCGCTCCTCGACCCGGCGGCCGAGCCGCGCGCGCTGCGCCTGGAGATCGATGAATGGAATGGGGCGAAGGGACTGGGTCACGGATACCGGGGAAATTTTCGACTCGCTTCAGCGGGCCCGCCGCCGCGATCGAATGTTGCAACAAGACTCGATGATAGCTTGGCCCATGGTCACGGGGTGACAACAAAACGCAAATCCAACCGAAACAAATATCGCAGCCGCCCCCTGCCCGCGGGCCCGCATCGCCCTTATGTCACCGGCACCGGAATGGCGCGAGCCGGAGCGACCTCCGCGAGCCGCGCAAGGATCGTTGCGTGCGCAGGCAAACTCGGCTGTGCGCCGGCCACGGTACAAGCGAGGCCGGCGGCAGTGCTGGCCCAGCGCAAGGCCTCCGGCAACCGGGCCGCCGAATCGAGGGCCGCCGCAAAGGCACCCACAAAGGCATCGCCGGCGGCGGTCGTATCCAGCACACGGACCGGCAAGGCATCGATCTGCCAGGCTTCGCCCTTCATGAAAGCCACAGCGCCTTTGGCGCCGAGCGTAACCAGGGTCGGGGTTCCGCTGTTCGCCAAACGGGCACCGGCTTGATAGGGATCCTGGGGGGCCCGGCCACCTGCGGCGGCGGCAGTGAGCACCTCGAGCTCATTGACGATGAGCCAATCGATCAGGGGCAATACCGAGGCCGGAAGAGATCGCGCCGGCGCGACATTGAGGAGCGTCGACAAGCCGGCCTTTCGCGCGCGCTTCAACAGGGCCCAATTCTCGGTTTCCGGCACTTCCATCTGCAGGAGCAGCAACCCTGGCGGCCGCAACCACCCGTCCCGCACCTGTTCCGACCGGGCCCGGAGGTTGGCGCCGGAGGCAACCGTGATCTGATTCTGCCCCTGGCGGTCGACGCCGATGAAGGCAGCCCCCGTCGGTGCGTCGACGCGCGCGACGCCATCGATATCGACCCCGGCCGCCGCCAGGTCCTGCAACGCCACCGTGGCGAAGGCATCCTGACCGACGGCGCCCACCATCCGCACCTCGGCACCCGCCCGCCGCGCCGCGAGCGCCTGATTGGCGCCTTTTCCGCCTGCGACGATGCGATAGCTTTCGCCGAGCACGGTCTCGCCGGCGACCGGCAATTGCGCGACCGGGACCACCAGATCGACGTTGAGCGACCCGAAAACCAGGATCACGCGAAGCTGACCTCCAGGCGATGGGGCATCTTTGCCGGCAAAAGAACGATCCGCCGGCCGGCCGGCGTGATGCGGCGTCCTTCGATCATGGCCGCGCCGATGTCGCGGCCACGGATCTCGATCCAGAATCCCTCGCTCGAAAGGGGCGGCACGGTCAGCGCGATGCGCTCGGCCTCGATCTCGATCGCAGCCATGCGCCCGCGCAAGTTGGTGGCGAGGATGGGCGCGCCGTTCAAGGAAAGCGTCAGGACGCCCTCTTCTCCCGACAATGTCGCAAGACCTGCCGGTGTCCGGAACGGCCCATGGCGGAGGGGCGCGCCTTCATGCGTGATCTCCCAGCCATGCCAGGGATTGAAATCGGCGATCTCGGCGGCGGCGAGCCACGGCATCAAGGCGCCCCAGCCATAGAAGGAATCCGTATCGGGCTGATCCATCGCGGCACCCGTGACGGCATTGAAGTTTTCCGGACAGCGGCGATGACGGCGCCATTCGCCCTGGAACAGGCGCCAGCCATTGTCGGCCAGCTCCCTCGCCTCCCGATCGAAGCCATAACGGCGCAAGCCGTGCCAGACCAGGAAGTTCAAGGGCGGCCAGATGCGTCCGCGCCAATAGACATTGTCGTCGAAGGCGGGATCGTCGCGGGTGACGGAAGGCAACAGCCAGGTGCCGCCGAATTTCTTCACGTCCTGCAGCGTCGCCACCATCGCCGCCGCCTGTTCGGGCCGCGCCGCGCCGGCGATCATCGGATAGAAGCTGGTGGGGGCCAGGCTCTTCACGAACCGGCCCGACCAGAGCCGGTTGGCAAAGACACCCCGGCTCGCATCCCAGAGCCGGTCGGCGATGCGATCGCGCAAGTCGGCGGCCCGCAGGTCGAGCGCGTCTGCCTCGGCGGTCTCGCCGAGCTCGCGCGCGATCTTCGCCAGCATCTCGCCATCCAGCGCCAGCAGGCTGTTCAGCCCGACATCGGCGCAATCGAGCGTGCCGGTTTCCGGCACCAGCCGCGCCTCGTCATGGACCGGAGAATTGTCCATGCTCGATTCATCCTTAGCCGCGAGCTTGGTGCCACGATAGAGCCCGCCGCCGACGGCCGAGGTGCCGTACTCGACCATCCCGTCGCCATTGCCGTCGCGCAGACGCCACCACCATTCGTGATTGGCGAGCAGGCGCCGATAGGCGAGCGTCAGCAGACCGCGATCGCGCAGCCGGAGATAGATCATCCAGACGATGAAGGCGCCGATCGGCGGCTGCGAACGATCGACCCAGGCATCGTTGCCGGTCAGAAGACAGGGAAGATTCCCGGCCGGCTGCGAGCCCGCCAGCACCGCCTCGAGATTTTCCCGCGCCACCTCGCCGTCGAAGGCGCCCGCCATCAGCGCGTGATAGAGGATGTCGTCGAGCCAGACGCCGAAGCCGCCGAACTTCTGCGCCACCCAGTTGCGGCTGAGGCTGGTATAGGGCCGCCGGTTGATGGGATCCCACACTGTGTTCCAGCCCACCACGTCGCGCACCGCATCGAAGGCGCCGGCGAAGCGGCCCTGGGCCACCGGTTCAGGAGAAGCGGACTGCGGCGGGCCGGCCACCGCCTCGCCCAGATCGCGTGCGAGCTGCGCGGGATCGCCGCCCACGCCGACCGCGAAGCGGCATTGCGGCATCTCTTCGAGATTGAACCGCATCACGGCGAAACGACCGCCCGTGCCTTGCGAGGCCAGGTAGAAATAACCGTGGCGCTGCATCTCGTCCGCCAGCGTCGCGAAGCCATCGCCGGCTTCCGGACCGGCCGGATCATGGAAGGTGGTCATCAAGGGCAGGCGCTCGGCCAGCATCATCGCCTGCGCCGCGCCGCGCTCCGCCACCAGATGGCCGCTCTCCGGCAGATAGCGCCAGGGTACCGCGCCCAGTTCTCCCGGCGGCTCCCAGCGCAGGCAGAGCAATACCCAAAACCGCAGGCCCCATTCGCCGAGCTTGAGCGTGCGCCAGCGGCCCCGCAGCAGATGATCGGCCGGCTTGTCGATCGAAAGCTCGATCTCCGTGCCGGCATGGCGCAGGGTCAGCGTCATCCGGCTGCCGTCGATATGCCGCGGCCCCAGCGTGACGCCGGCGCCGGGGGGAAAACGCGTGAAGCTGTTGCGGCTGCCGGCATAGGCCGCCACGCCAATCTTCACGCCCGTGGAGAGATGGCAGAACTCCGCTGGATAGACGCTGTCCCAGCTGTTCCAATCGCGCGCAGGCGAGACCGATTTCTCGGGGACGAGCTTTGCCGTCATGCCTTGCCCTCCGCGGGCGACCAGGCCGCCATGATCTCGGCCACCGAGGCGAGCTCGATCTGCTTGTCGAAACGCGGATAGACATGATCGAGCGTCGCTTCATGCGCCTTGTCGACCGTGCTGCCGACCGCATCGGTGGCGATGACCACGCGGTAACCGCGATCGACCGCATCGAGCGCGGTGAGCAGGACGCAGACATCGGTCTCGACCCCGCTGAAGATCAAGGTGTCCGCCCCGCGCCGACGCAGCCGGCCGGGAAAATCGCCGTCGGCGAAGGCGGAATAGGTGAATTTGTCCGCGACCTCGCCCGGCGGAACGAAGCCCAGGAATTCCGGAACGAGATCGAGCAAGGCCGGATCCATATTGTCCTGCAGCACGCTCGGCCAATGATCGTAGAAATAGCTCCAGCTGCCGGGCGCGTCCTCCTTGCGCCGCGGCGTGATGAAGCGCGTGAAGACCGCGGCGGAGGGCCGGTGGCGCAGCAACCTCAGGATGGGCGCCACCAGCGTCTGCGTGTTGCGCGAGCCCCAGGCTGCCCCTTCGAGGAACAGGCGCTGCATGTCGATCACCACATGCACGGCCGAGGGACTCAACGGTCGCGTCAATTCGCTCATGCCGCGACCACCACGCTATGAACCGGCAGCCAGCCGACATTGACCGCGGTGCCGACCGGCAGCGGATGGGCCGCCCGGTTCTGCTCGAACACCGTCACGACATGCGTGCCGACCTCGATCTTGTAGGTCAGGTTCGTTCCGGCATAGACCGTGCGCTGCACCTTGCCCCGGAAGCGGTTGAGATCGGCGCCCGGCGTCGCCAGCCCTTCGACCCAGACCTGGATCTTCTCCGGCCGCACCGCGACGCTGACGGGCGTGCCCGGCGCCGGCAACGCATCGGTGGTCCGCAGAGTCCCCAGCCCGCCGATCTCGATGCCGCGGCTGTCCGACACCGCGCCCTGAAACAGGTTGGCGTCGCCCAGGAAGCCCGCCGCGAACGCCGACCGGGGCCGCTCATAGACCTCGCCCGGTGTTCCGATCTGCACGATCTTGCCGTCATTGAAGATGGCGATCCGATCGGACAGCGTCAGCGCCTCCTCCTGGTCGTGGGTGACGAAGACCGTGGTGATGCCGACCTCGCGCTGGATCAGCCGCAGCTCGATCTGCATCTCCTGCCGCAACCGCTTGTCGAGCGCCCCCAAGGGCTCGTCCAGCAGCAGCACGCGCGGGCGCGTAACAAGAGCACGCGCCAGCGCCACGCGCTGCTGCTGCCCGCCCGACAACTGACGTGGCTTGCGGCCTTCGAAACCCGACAGCCGGACCAGCTCCAGCATCGCAGCCACTTCCTTGCGCATCGTCTCCTTCGGCCGGCCACGGACCGAAAGTCCGAAGGCGATGTTCTCGAACACGGTCAGGTGCGGGAACAGCGCGTAATTCTGGAACACCATCCCGATGTCGCGCTTGTGGGGTGGACGGTCGCCGACCGGCTGATTGTCGATCCGGATCTCGCCGGCATCGAGATCGGCAAAACCGGCGATCGCCCGAAGCAGGGTCGTCTTGCCGCTGCCCGACGGGCCGATCAGGCCGAAGAACTCGCCGTCGCCGAAGCGCACCGACACCTCGTCGAGAGCGGCAACCTTGCCATAGCGCTTGATCGCGCCGATGACATCCACGGTGCTCATGGACGGCCCCTCACCGCTCGCCGCCGAAACGATAAAGCCTGGCGAAGATCAGCATCAGGCCCATGGAAAACAGAATGATGATGGTCGAGATGGCATTGATCTCCGGTGTAAAGCCCTTGCGGATGGCAGCATAGATCTCGACCGGCAGGGTCGAAGTGCCGGGAGGCGCCAGGAAATAGGAAATGACGAACTGGTCGAAGCTGATGGCGAAGGCGAACAGCGCGGCCGCAACCACGCCGGGCGCCATGACCGGCAACGACACGCGCCAGAAGGCCTGCCAGGGCGAGGCGCCGAGGGTTGCGGCCGCCTCCTCCAGGAAGGGCCCATGCCCTTTCAGCCGGGCGCCGACGACCATGATCACATAGGGCAAAGACAAGGCGACGTGGCCGAGCAGCATCGCATGCAGCCCACGGCCGATCCCGACCCAGAAGAAGAAGATCAGCATCGAGATGCCGATGATCAGCCAGGGAATGGTGATCGGCGGAAACAGCAGGATCTCCAGCAGAATCTTGCCGCGGAAGCTGTAACGCGCGAAGGCGATCGCCGCCATGGTGCCAAGCGTGGTCGCGACGACCGTATTGGCCAGGGCAAGCCCGATGCTGTTGAGGCCGGCACGAATCAGGCGGTCGTTATGCGCGAGCGACTGGTACCAGACCGTGTCCCAGACGATCGGCAGCTCATAGAACTGGGACCGGTTGAAGGAGAGCAGCACCATGACCACGATCGGCAGGTAGAGGAACAGGAGCATCAGCCCCAGATAACCGCGAATGGTCCAGATTCCGAAATTGCGCATGGTCCGCCTCACAGGCCCTTGAGACGGCCGCGCAGCAGCGGCGCGCTGGCGGCGAAGATCAGCAGCACGATCCCCAGCATGATGAAGGAGAGCGCTGCACCCCGCGGCCAGTTGAAGACCGTCGTGAACTGGTCCTCGATCACCGTGCCGAGCATGATGCCCGCGCGGCCGCCCAGGATCCGGGGCTCCATGAAGGAGCCGATCACCGGGATGAAGGTGAGGACGACGCCGACAAAGAGCCCGGGAAGGCTCAAGGGGAGAATGACGCGCAGGAAGACCTGCGCCGCCGAGGCCCCGAGACTGCGCGCCGCTTCGGTCAGGCTGTCATCGAGCGCCTCGAGCGAGATGTAGCAGGTGAGGATGACATAGGGCAGATAGCTGTGAACCAGACCGATGACGATGGCCGGATAGGTGAACAGTAAGCTGAAGACCGGCGCATCCGGGGCCAGCCAATGGATCGCCCGATCAAACACGCCACCTTCCCGCAAGACCATGGTCCAGGAATAAACCCGCACCAGCCCGTTGCTCCAGAACGGCAGGATGATCAGGAGGAAGATTCCTTCGCGCCAACGGCCGCGGACATATTTCGCCAGAGCGAGGGCCGCGGGATAGCCGATCAGCACGCAAACCAGCGTGACATCGAAGCCCAGCCGCAGCGAGCGCCAGGTCAGCGTGCGGTAGAAATCCTTGTCGATGAAGGTGAGATAATGCTCGGTCGTAAGCTGGGCCTCGCGCCCGTTGATCGGCGCCACCGTCAGGAAGCTGAAGAACAGCATCGCCGACAGCGGCAGCAGCACGGTCACCGTCAGCCAGACATAGGCGGGAGCCGTCAGGAAGCCGATGGCGACGCGTCGGCGTGCTTCCTGCATCATGGCGGTGGAAATCCCTCGAAAAAGAGAAAGGCGCGGGCACGCCGAACGCGCACCCACGCCTTTCCGGCAATAAGGCTTACTGAGCCAACGCGGTTTTCACTTCCGACCAGAGGTCGCCATAAGCCTGACGTTCCTGATCGCTCAGCGGCGCCATATAGGTAAGCCGCTTGATCGCCTCCGCGTCGCCATGGATCTGCTTGCCGACATCGCTGTCGGGCAGGGTCGCGTTGGCCTTCAGATTGGCCGAGGCCGGCGCACCGATCTTGGTCGCCCATTCATAGTAGAAATCGGGGCTCACCATATAATCGATGAAGGCCGCGGCTCCGTCGGCATTGGGCGCGCCCTTGGCGATGGAAAGACCGTCGAACCAGCCGATGCCGCCTTCGCTCGGAATCATGAAACCCACCGGCAGCTTCGAGTTGGTCTTGCTGCGGGCGGCCGAGCCGCTCCAATAGGTCGAGACGTCGAACTGCTTGGCCGCGAAGAACTTGTTCCATTCGTCCTCGGAGGCCCAGAAGGTCTTCACCTGGGGCTTGAGGGCCATGAGCTTGGCCTTGATCTTGTCCAGATCCTTGGGATGATTCATGTCCTGGCCGGTGGCGATGGCGGCAAAGCTCACCACCTCGATGGCGTCGTCGCGCAGACAGACCCGGCCGGCAAATTTCGGATCCCACAGCACCTCGACCGAGGTGGGCGCCGGCTTCACCGTATCCGCGTTGAAAGCGATGCCGGTCATGCCCCAGACCCAGGCGATGCCGTAGGTCTTGCCGTCGGTGTTCAGATAAACCGAGTCGCGCATCGCCGGCAGCAGCGTGCTGAAATTGGTGATCTTCGAGGTATCGATCGGCTGGATCAGTCCTTCGCCGCTGGCCTGCTGCGTATAGGTGCTGTTGATTAGCACGACGTCATAGGCGCCGGGGCTGGTGCGCAGCTTGGTGAGCATCTCCTGCTCGGAATTGAAATAGTCATGCACGACAGTGAGGCCGGTCTTCTTCTTGAAGGCTTCGAGCGCCCACGCCTCGTCGGTGCCGTAGCCCTGCCAGTTCAGAACACGAAGATCGCCGGCGGCCCGAGCGCGAGGGCTGACAGCCAGGGTGGCCGCGGCGGCAAAGGTGGCGGCGGCGGTGCCCATCAGGGCACGACGAGAAATCATGGGGGGTCCTCCGATTATTGTTTCTTCCCAAGAATCTATGGCCCGATGCTCAGTGCCGGTCAATGGCCGGTTGGAGCGGCCAGCACACTCGGGGAGCGCGATAAAGAATTGAAACCGACGCCGACCCCAGACTCGCCGTCGCCCGCCCATCCAGCGCAAAATTGTAATTTGATCATCACGCTAGAGGTTCGTGCCTCATGCAGACCGCGAGGATCGCTCGAGGCGCATCGACACCTGCGTCGGTGTGAGGTCCATCCGGCATCGCATTGATCGAGATTTGAATCTTGACCGGCCTGGCGCCGGCTTCGCGCCAGGGCTAACGGAAGGGCTCGCCGCCGATCCAGGCCACCAGGCTGTAGCGCACCCCCTCCTCCAGCGGCGTCACGCGATGCAGGGTCCAGGAAGGGAAGATCAGGACCGTACCCTGATTGCGCTCCACCGAAGCGGGCTCGCCCTCCTTGTAGAACTGGAGATCGCAGCCGCGATAGGTCGCCGGGTCGCTCAGTTGGACGACCACGGAGATCTTCCGGGTCGAGGTGTTGCCGACGCCCAGATCCTGGTGCCAGGTATAAGTATCACCGATGCTTTCATAACGCGTGAATTGCAGCGCCTCGCCGAAGCCGGTCAGGTCGAAGTGATAGACATCCTTGTTCACGTCCTGCACCAGCCGTCCCAGCTTCGCCTGGAGCGCCTGGGTGGCCGCATCGCCCTGCTTGAACCAGGTGACGCTGTTGGATCGCTTGCTGCGGTCGATCGTGGGACCGCCCGCCGCCGGAGTCATGATGGTCGCGTCATGCGCCAGCTGCGACTTGCCGAGCGCCACGATGCGCTCGCATTCGCGGGGCGTGAAATAGCCGCGAACGGTCGCCGTCACATGCAGATTGGGATTGGGCGTCGGTGTTGTAACCATGCTGCAATCAGGATCAAGGGTTCGCGGAACCTAGCATCGCGCTGCCAACCGGTCCATGGAAGCCGCGGCCCGTTGTCGTTCCCAATCGGAGACGCTGTGGGTGCGGCAAAGGGCCTGCGATAATCTGCCATCGATGGGTGCGATCCTGTTTAATGACCGGTGGGATCGCAAACCGACAATGGTGATGGGCCCCTCATGAGCATCCGCAATTTCGACAAGCTGATGAAGCCGTCGAGCGTTGCGCTGATCGGCGCCAGCCCGAAGCGCGACAGCGTCGGTGGCGTGCTGACCCGAAACCTGCTGCATCGGTTCAAGGGGCCGGTCGGCCTGGTCAATCCGCGTCATGCGGACATCTTCGGCACGCCAGTCGTGCCCAATGCCGGCGCGCTGGGTTTCGTGCCCGATCTGGCCGTGATCGCCACGCCCGCGCGCAGCGTTCCAGGCGTCATCGCCGAGTTGGGTGCCGTCGGCTGCAAGGCCGCGGTCGTCATCAGCGCCGGCTTCGGATCGAGTGCCGAGGGCCAGGCCCTGAGCCAGGCCCTGCGCGACGCGGCGCGGCCGCATCTCCTGCGCATCCTCGGCCCCAACTGCGTCGGCCTGATGCTGCCGGGCCTGTCGCTCAATGCCAGCTTCGCGCATCTCGACCCGTTGCCGGGACCGATCGCGTTCCTGTCCCAGTCCGGGGCCATCATCACCTCGGTGCTCGACTGGGCCAAGCCGCGCGGGCTCGGATTTTCCTGCATGGTCTCGATGGGCGAGATGGCCGACGTCGATTTCGGCGACATGCTCGATTATCTGGCGGGCGATCCCAACACCCACTCGATCCTGATCTATGTCGAGGCGGTCACCAACGCCCGTAAATTCATGTCGGCCGCCCGCATTGCCGCGCGCAGCAAGCCCGTCATCGTCATCAAGGCCGGGCGCTTCGCCCAGACCGCCAAGGCCGTCGCCTCCCATACCGGCTCGCTCGCCGGGTCGGACACCGTCTATGACGCCGCCTTCCGCCGCGCCGGCATGCTGCGCGTCTTCAGCCTCGACGAGCTCTTCGCCGCCGCCGAGACCCTCGGTAACGGCCGGCGCATCACGGGCGACCGGCTGGCGATCCTGACCAATGGCGGCGGTATCGGCATTCTCGCGACCGACGAGCTCGCGGCCCAGGACGGAAAACTGGCCGAGCTTTCGCCCGGCACCCAGGTCATGCTCGACGCAGTGCTGCCACCCACCTGGTCGCATGGCAACCCGATCGACATCATCGGCGACGCGCCGCCCGAACGTTACGCCCAGGCGATCGCCCCGCTACTGACGGATCCGGGATCCGACGTGCTGCTGGTCCTCAACTGCCCGACCGCGATCGCGCCCAGCGTCAAGACCGCGGCGGCCGTAATCGAAGCCGTGCGGAAGTCCGAGCGCCCCGTGCTGGCGAGCTGGATCGGCGAGCAGGATGCGCGCGACGCAAGAAGCCTGCTCGCGGCGGCGCAGATTCCGAGCTACGAGACGCCCGAGCAGGCGGTGCGCGGCTTCATGCATCTGGTGCGCTACCGGCGCAACCAGGAGATCCTGATCCAGACGCCGCCTTCCGTGCCGGAGCAGTTCGCCGTCGATCTGGCGACGGCGCAGAAGTCGGTTGCAGCGGCGCTCGGTGAAGGCCGCTCGCTGCTCCAGGGGCCGGAGTCGCAGGCGATCCTGAAGGCGTTCGCCATTCCGACCGTGGAGAGTCTGGTCGTGACGACCGGGGCGGACGCCATGGACGCCCAGCGCCGGATCGGCCGGCCCGTCGCCCTCAAGATCCGCTCGCCCGACATCTCGCACAAATCCGATGTCGGCGGCGTGATGCTCAATCTCGAGAGTCCGAGCGACGTCGCGGCCGCCCTGGCCGCGATGCGCGAGCGGGTGGCGCGCGCCAAGCCCGAGGCTCGGATCGAGGGCTTCACGGTCGAGCCGATGGTGAACCGCGCGGGCGCCCATGAGCTCATTCTCGGCCTCACGGACGACGCGACCTTCGGGCCCGTGGTGTTGTTCGGCAGCGGCGGCGTCTCGGTGGAAGTGGTGGCCGACCGTGCGGTCGCCTTGCCGCCCCTCAATATGTCCCTGGCCCGGGAGCTGATGGCCCGTACCCGGATCTATCGTCTCCTGCAAGGTTACCGCGACCAGCCGGCCGCCGATCTCGATGCCATCGCTCTCACCCTGGTCAAGCTTTCGCAGATCGCGGTCGACCTGCCCGAGGTGGTGGAGCTCGATATCAATCCGCTGCTGGCCGACGCGAAGGGCGTGCTTGCGGTGGACAGCCGGATCCGCCTCAAAGCCACGTCGAAGCCGGGCGCGTCGCGCCTCGCCATCCGTCCCTATCCGCGCCGGCTGGAAGAGGCTTTCCCCATGCCGAACGGAGAGCCTCTCCTGCTCCGCCCGATCCTGCCGGAGGATGCGCCGCAACTGGATACGCTCTTCGCGCATATGTCGCCGCAATCCGTGCGCATGCGCTTCTTCACGCTGATCAAGGAGCTGCCCTCCTATGTCCGGGCGCGGCTCACCCAGATCGACTATGAGCGCGAGATGGCCCTGGCGCTGGTCTCGGGCGGGCCGCCGGGCAAGGCCGAGATCTTCGCCGTCGTGCGGATCAGCGCGGACCCGGACAACGACATGGGCGAGTTCGCCATCGCGCTCCGCGACGAGCTGGCCGGCCAGGGTATCGGCACGCGGCTGATGAAGCGGATGATCGCCTATGCGAAGGATCGCGGGATCCGCCGGATGATGGGCATCGTCCTCATGGAGAATGTCGCCATGATCGATATCTGCCGGCGCCTGGGATTCCGGATCGAATATGAATCCGGCCGCCCGGATGCCGTTCGCGTCACGCTCGATCTGGCCAGGACCGAGGCCCCGGCTTCGTAAGGCGGCGCCCTCCATGAAGGCTTGCCGCGCCCGCGGCCGCCGGCCAAGATATCGGCCACCGAAGCGCCCATTCCTTGCCACGCCCAGAGGCCCAGCGACCGCTCGATGATCTATCTCATTCCCAACATCATGACCGCCGCCGAGGTGGTGGAGCTCACCAAGCTGGTCGCCGAGAGCAGCTTCGAGGACGGCGTCGCCACCGCCGGCAGCCAGGCCCGGCGCGTCAAAAAGAACGAGCAGTTGGCCCGCACCGACAAGAACAAGCCCGAGGTGCAGAAGCGCGTGCGGGAGATGCTCCTGCGCAGCATCGAGTTCAAGCGCGCCACCCTGCCCAAGCATATCCGCCCCTGCCTCATCAGCCGCTACCGCCCGGGCATGCATTACGGCCCGCATGTCGATAACGGCGTGATGGGCAGTGACAGCCCCGTGCGCAGCGATATCGCGGTGACGCTCTTCCTCTGCGAGCCCGACGACTATGACGGCGGCGAGTTGGTCATCCACACCAATTTCGGCCCGCAACAGGTGAAGCTGCCCATGGGCTCGGCCGTGGTCTATCCGGCCTCGAGCCTGCATGAGGTCGCGCCCCTGACGCGGGGCGAACGGCTCTGCGCCGTCACCTGGATCCAGAGCCTGGTGCGCGATCCGGCCCGGCGCGAGGTGCTCTATGAGCTGGATCTGGTCCGGCGCAAGCTGCATGAAAAGCAGCCCGATGCCGAGGAGACCTATCTGGTGCAGAAGAACCACGCCAATCTGATCCGCATGTGGGCGGATACCTGAGAGCTTGATGAGTCCTTCGCCGGCGCCTGCGACCGCGAAGCCCGACTGGCAGCCCGCGCTCTACAAGCGGTTCGCCGGCGAGCGCGAGCGCCCGGCGCTCGATCTGATCAACCGCATTCCGCTCGACGAACCGGAATTCGTTCTCGATGTCGGCTGCGGCGCCGGCAATGTGACGGCCCTGCTGCGGGCGCGTTGGCCGCGGGCCCGGCTCCTCGGCATGGACAATTCGCCGGCGATGCTGGCCTCGGCCCGCGCGGCGCTGCCCGGCGTCGAGTTCGTCGAAGGCGACGCCGCGAGCTGGCGCCCGCCCGCGCCCGCCGACCTGCTTTTCACCAACGCCGTGCTGCAATGGCTCCCCGATCACGAGCATCTGTTCGCCCATCTCTTCGGGCAATTGAAGCCAGGCGGCGTGCTGGCGGTACAGATGCCCCGCAATTTCGACCGACCCTCCCACACGCTGATGATGGAGACGGCCAGGGCCGGGCCCTGGCGGACGAAGCTCGCGGGCCAGATCGATCGCCCAATGCGGGTGGCGGAGCCCGCCTTCTATGCAAGGTTGATGGCCTCGATGACGAGCGCCGCCGATATCTGGGAGATCGACTATCTCATGCGCCTCCAGGGCGACAATCCGGTCGTGACCTGGACGCGGGCCACGGGCCTGCGGCCCTTCATGGAGCCGCTCGACGACGCGGAGCGGACGCGTTTCGAGGCCGACTATGCCGCCCGCGTCAGGGCCGCCTACCCGCCCGAGGCCGATGGCAGCACGCTCTTCGCCTTCCGCCGGATCTTCATCGTGGGGGTGAAGCCGGCCTGAACGATCTCGGAACGCGCAAACGACGAGGGCCCGCACCAGGAAAGATGCGGGCCTTTTGTCGTTCGATCCGTGCCGCTTCCGCTTCAGACCTTATGCGGCTCCGTCACATAGAGCATGTTGCCATCGGGATCGAAGAACGGCCGGTAGCGGTAATGCGTGCCGCTCGGATGATGCCAGTGGATCGGCTCCTTGGTCACCCACTCGACCTTGCCGGTCAGTTCCTTGATCGCGACGTCGAGATTGTCGACCTCGAAGGCGAAGGAATCGAAGCCAGGTTTATCCTCGAGATTGACCGCGGTCCGGCGCGGCTCATGCTCGCCGCGCGTCGTCTTGAAGATATAGAGGGTGACATTGCCGCAATCGATGGCCGCCCATTCCTCTTCCGCCACATAGGGCAGGAAGAATCCGAGCCCGAGCTTGCCATGATAGAAATCCACCAGGCGCTGAACATTCCGCGTGAGAATGTCCATGTTGTCGATGCGTTTGAGATTCAGCATGGAATGGCATCCTTGGCTGGTTGTTGGGCTGAAATTCGGCGATGGGCAAGGAAAGGCGCCACGACCGCCGGCTGCCGGCAGGGTCCGCCTTCGAACACCTGCAGGCTGCCGCCGGCCACGTCGAGCACGACGGTCGCGAGCGTTTCGAACTGGGCGGTCGGATGCTGCAAGGGATCGTGATGGCAGCAGACCGCGCCGTCGCCGCCGACATGGCTGCTCATCGCCGTCAGGATCTGCGCCACATCGAGCCGCTTGACGCCCGACAAGCGCCGCACGAGCAGATCATGGCGCAGCAAGGTGTCGGGGAAGGAGCGCGGCTCGGTATCGCCCGCTTGCGCCCGCGCGGACAAGAAATGGTTGGTGCGAACCAGCAGCCCGTCCGGCGCCGGGAACACGAAATCGGGGCCGCCCGGATAGAGCTCGACCGACGCCGCCACGCCCAGATCGTCCTCGGTGCTGATGACCGTCACCGAGCTGGAGGCCGAGACGTCGGCGCGCGCCAGCAATTGCAGGGCCCGGTTGATGTTCGCGGCGCTGTCGAGGACCGCGCGCGAGGCCACATGCACGGGCACGCCGATCCGCTCGCCGTCGCGCTCGTGATGGAGAATGGTGAAAAGCACGCCCAGGCCCCGGCTGTTGACGCCGATCTTGCCGACGACGCCGAACTCCGTGACGGTCGTGGTCAAGCTACCATCGGCCTGGGGGATCTCCCAGACCAGCCATTGATCGGCCAACTCGGCATACCAGTCCCAGGTCTGGACGGCTGCTGGGCCTTCCCCGCCCCGGTCGACGCGCACCACGGCGGAGCATTCGCCGCGGTTCTTCGCGCCCAACGCTGCGAGAATCTCGGTGCGGGCATTGATGGCGCCGATCAGGGCCGGATCGATTCCGGCCCCCGCCGCCATGCCTTCCATCTCTTCCAGCAGTTTGGGCGCAAAGGCCTTCGTCGCCGCCAGGGCCTCGCGGCCGAAAGGCTCGAGCTCGACCGCCCGATCGGTCGCGCGGGCAAAGAGTTTGCAATAGGCGGCGATCGTCGCTTGAATCTGCCGGGCATGCTTGGCGCCGAACTCCATGCCCCGCGCGCGCGGTTCCACAGCCGTGGAGCGAAAGACGTAACTCATGATAGCCAACCCGTGACGCTGGAAGGATCGATGGGTGCCGAGCCGAGGCTCAGGCCATTTGCCGCTGGAACTTCGGCTGCGCTTGGATGGCCCCGGAATCGCGCCATGCCGCCAGCGGATTCTTCGCGCGCCAGCTTTCGACATAGTCGATCAGGGTCGTGAACTTCACGTCCGGGAAGCTCCGATAGTGATTGATGAGCCGTTCCAGCATCATCATCCGGTAGCCGCGCCCGATCACCTGCGGGTGCATGGTCAGATTGAACAGCCCGCCCGGCGCATGAAGCCGCGCATAATCGAACTCGTCTTTCCAAATCTCCTCGACCTTGGACGCCGCGGACAATCCATAGGTGTCCTTGTCGACGAACTCGAAATGGGGGAAATCGTCCAGCAGCCAAGTGATCGGCAGTTCCACGAGATCGACATTCACGCCGAACACATAGGGCGTCTTGTCATCATATTTGTCGCCCATGCGGGCGTAATAGGGGATGAAGTCGCCGCCCATCAGGCTGGAGTCATAACTGAAGCCGTAATCCAGCAGGATCTTGATGGTGTTGGCGCTGAAATCCCATGACGGCGAACGATAGCCCTTGGGCCGCACACCGGCCGCCTTCTGCAGGGCTTCGAGGCCGAGCTCCATATTGCGACGCTCGCCGGCCTCGTCGAAATCGGCCGGGTTCTCATGGACCCAACCATGATGCGCGATCTCATGCCCTTCGGCATGGATCCGCTTGATCAGGTCCGGATAGGCGAGCGCAGTATGGCCCGGCACGCAGAAAGTCCCCGGTATCTTGTATTTGGCCAGCAAATCGAGGATGCGCGGGATCGCCACGGCGCAGAACTCGCCGCGCGAGACCATGCTGGGATTGCGCGCCTTGTAGGAACCGACCCAGACCGACATGGCGTCGAAGTCGAAGGTCAATGCACATCCGATCGTCATCGCCGTTCCTCCTTGCTGGCCGGCATCGTCAACCGATCGACGCCGGAGAATGCCTCGTCTCGAGCCCTATGAAGCTCTGTCGCACGGCCGAAATCGGCTCCCCTGCCCTGCCAGTATGGTCTCCCTGTCGGGCCGACCAATACCCACCGGACGGTATGCCCTAGGGCCGTTGCCCGGACGCGGAATACCGCTTGATCCGGTCGATGAACAGCAGAAAGAGCTCGGTTTGCGAGGAAATCGAGAGCTTCGCGTAGAGATGCTTGCGATGCACCTTGACGGTTTCCCCGCTGATCCGGAGCGCCTGTCCGATCGAGATATTGGAATGGCCCTGCAGGATGAGCGCGGCGATCTCGGTCTCGCGCGCGGTCGCGTGAAAATCCTTGAGCCAGTCCTGGGCGATATTGATCACCGTCCCGTCGGCCTGGCCCCGCTCCTTCCGGGCGATATAGCGCCAGGCTTCGATCGGGTGTCGGGCCTGGCGGCGCAGCAAGGCCGCCAGCAAGGGCTCGACATGGGCGAAGGCCGTGAATTCGCGGGCGCTGAAACGCTGCGAGCCGAAACGACGGCCCAACGAGAGATGGATCGTCAGATCGTCGTCGAACGGGCAGAGCAGCCCGATCTCGTCGATCATCGCAACCTTGGCGTAATAGTTGCTGTAGAACTCGCTTTCGAGAAAGCGGTCCGGCGCCAGATGCTTCAGCCGGTGGATGCCGGCGCGCCGTTCGTCCTTGCTCGCGAGATAGAACGGATCCAGCAGATAGGCACCCTGCGCATACATCATCCGGAAGAAGTTCGGCTGCTGCGGCGACTTCTGATGCAGAATCAGCGGCGATCCCATATTGCGGAAGACGATCGCGACCAGATTGTCGATATGAAGCGCCGTGTTGAGCACATCATGCAGCAGGTCGAAGAAACGGTCAGTCTCGACATGCTCCACGAGGCCGCCCAGCGCCACCGGATCGAGGATGGTCGCGGCCAGCGAGGCCGCCCGCGGCGCTGATGGCGCCGCCCCTGGCGCTGCGGCGGGCTGGTTTCGCTGTCCGGGGCGAAGTTCGCGGATGATGGCCATGCCTCAACTCCGATAGCGTGTCAGCCAGAGAGCCAAGCCGGCCGTGCCCATGGTCATGGCCAGCACCAGACTGCCGAGGGCGTTGATCGACGGATCGAGCCCAGTCCTCAACATGCCCCAGATCAGGGTCGGCAGGGTGTTACCCCCGCCGATCAGAAAGAACGTTACCACAAAGTCATCGAGCGACAGGGCCATCGCGATCAAGGCGGCGCCGAAGATCGTCGGCCGGATGATGGGAAAGGTCACTGTCCTGAAGGCCCGGATGGGCGAAGCGCCGAGATCGCGCGCGCTGTCGAGCACGGCGCGGTCGAAGCTTGCCAGCCGGGCCGAGACCACCAGCACCACGAAGGGCAAGGTGAAGACGAGATGGGCCAGGACCACGGTACTGAGGCCCAGTTTCACACCCGAAGCCGAGAAGAACGCCAGCATGGCCAGCCCCAGCACCAGCGGTGGCAGCATCAGCGGCAGGCCGAAGAAGAAGAAACTGGCCGCCGACCATTTCGGGCTGAAACGGGCGATGGCGGAGGCGGCCATGGTGCCGATGATGGTCGAACCGAAACCGACCCAGACCGTCACGATCGCGCTGTTCTTCAGGGCCGCCCAGAAATCGCCGCGCGCCATCAATTCGTCGAACCAATGAAGGGTGAGGCCGTTCAAGGGAAAGGTCATCTTGGCGGAATCGCCGAAGGCGAACAGCACCACCAGGATCAGCGGCGATACCATGAAGAGCACCGCCGCAACGCCGATGGCCCCCGTGATCCAGCTTGTCAACTGCTCTTTCATCGCGGCCTGAGCCTCCAGCGCAAGCCAAACCAGAAGGCCGCGATCACCAGGGCCGCCGCCACCAGGATCGAGAAGGTCATCGCCGCACCCAGCGGCAGATTCATCCGGATGCCGAACTGTCCCTCGATGAAGGTGCCGATCATGACCGAACGCGCGCCGCCCACCAGGCGCGGCGTCACATAATCGCCGGCCGTCAGCAGGAAACAGAGCGCGAAGGCCGTGACCAGGGCCGGGATGCAGCGCGGCAGCACCACGTCATGGAGGACGCGGTAGGGGCTGGCACCGACATCGCGCGCGGCTTCGATGGTGGTGATGTCGACCGAGCGCAAGGCGCCATAGATCGGCAGGACCGCGAAGGGCAGCAGGTAGTTGACCAGCGTCAGGACCACCGCCACCGGGCTGTAGAGCAGCACGTCCAGCGGCTGCTGGATCGCGCCGATCGCCATCAGTCCGTTATTGATGATCCCTTCCCGTCCCAGGATCGTCTTCCAGGCATAGATCTTCACCAGATAGCCGCCGAAGAGCGTCAGCATGGTGCAGGCCAGCACGAAGGCACCCCAGCGTCCGCCGCGGAACCGGATGAGATGCGCTATGATGAAGGCGAGCGTGACGGTCAGTCCGGCGATCACGATGCCGATGCCCAACGTGAAGGCGATCGAATCGCTGTAGTCGGACAAGACCTTCAGGTAATTGACCGCGCTGAAGGTCGGCACGAGGTTGAAGAGCGAAACGCGGAAAAAGGAGACGATGAAGAAATAGATCAGCGGCGAGACGAACAGCAGCAGAAGCGTCGCCGCGGCCGGCGCCAACAACAGGGCGCGCAACCCCGGTGTCTGCGTCGCCGGCTCAGCCATGGGTGTCGACGACCCAGTGGTCGGTGGCCGACCAGCCCAGAGTGATCGGGTCGCCCTCGCCCAGGCGCAAGGCGCGGCCGTATACCGTGACGCTGCCGCCGGGAATCTCGACGACATATTGGACGAAGGGCCCGAGAAACAGCTTCTCCCGGATCACGCCGCTGAAATGGAAATCGGTTGTTCCCTCTTGGACTCCCAGAAGGATGCTTTCGGGCCGGATCCCGACCATGACCTTGCCGTCCGATCCGGGATCGGCGAAGCGGCCGCCGCCAAACTCGACCTGGCCGGCCTTCCTGGTGCCGGCGATGAAATTGACCTCGCCGACGAAGGTGGAGACGAAATGGTTGCTCGGCCGCAGATAGATGTCTTCGGCCGTCCCCTGCTGCGCCACTCGCCCCTTGTCCATGACCACGATCCGGTTGGCCAGCGCCATCGCCTCGCCCTGGTCATGGGTCACGAAGACAAAGGTTCCGCCGACCGCCTTGTGCAGGGTACGAAGCTCCGTATGCATGGCCTTGCGCAGCTTCAGATCGAGCGCCGCCAGCGGCTCGTCCAGCAACAGCACCTTGGGCCGCATGATGAGTGCGCGAGCCAGGGCCACGCGCTGCTGCTGGCCACCTGACAATTCGGTCACTCTGGAATTAGCGAGGCTCTCCAGCCGCACCAGCGCCAGAGTCTCGTCCACGCGCTTCTGGATCTCGGCCCGTGCGACGCCCGCGATCGTCAGCCCGTAGCCGACGTTCTGGCGGACATTCATATGCGGAAACAGGCCGTAGCTCTGGAATACCATGTTGGTCGAGCGGCGTTCCGGCGCCTGGGCCGTGACGTCCTCGCCGGCGATGGAAACGGTCCCGCTGGTCGGCTTGATGAAGCCGCCCAGCATCCGCAGCAGCGTGGTCTTACCGCAGCCGGAGGGACCCAGAATCGCGAGGAAGTCGCCGGCGGCGATCTCGAGATCCAGGGGATGAACGGCGATCACCTCCCCATAGGCCTTCGAGACCTGCCGCAACTGGACCAGTGATGGCTCCGACGCCGTCGCCACCCCGACTCCGGCACGGGCGGATGCCGCCATGCCGGAAGCGGAGAAGCTCTGACGCCCGATATCGCGCGTCATCTGCATCGATCAGGCTCTCGTATAGCGCTCATAGGCCGCCAGCACGTCGTCCCACACGACATAATCGCCATCGGGTTGCAGCGGGAACATGCTGGGCACCGGGTTGTGCTTGAAATAGGCGGCCGGGTCGTCGAACGAGTAGAGGTTCCTCAGCAGCGGATTGTCGATCTGCTTCATCGCCTCGGCATTGACGATCCCGAGCAGGTTGGCTTCGGAGAAGGCCTTTTGCTCTTCGGTCGAGATGCAGTGGTTGATCAGCTCGTGATCGAGATCCGCGTTCGGCGCGTTCTTGGCGATATTGACGGTGTCGATATAGCCGAAGGCGCCTTCCTTCGGGTAAGCGATCCTGATCTCGACACCCTTGTCCTTGGCCCAGGCCACCATCGGCTCCCAGCCCATGCCCATCACGATCTCGCCGCGGATGAACATGTCGGAGATTTCGCCGAGGCTCGAGGGCACGGTGCGCGAATTGGCCTTGAGCTGGATCATCATGTCGATCGCCTTGTCCAGCTGCGCCTTGGTCATATGCGTCGGATCGCTGGTGCCGTTGGCGACGCGGCCCCAGGTGACGAACATGCTCATCACGTCCGGAAAGGGCGCGACCTTGCCTTTGTATTCGGGCTTCAGCAGGTCGAGCCAGGAGGTCGGCGCTTCCTTGACCACCGCGGGATTATACATCAGCGGGATCGAGCTGTAGGTGAAGGGCACCGCATAGCGCTTGCCGCCGACCTTCAGCAGATCGTCGAATGCCGAGAAATGCGGATGGATCTTGCTCAGATTCGGGATCTTGCTCTCGTCGATCGGGTCGAGCAGCCCGGCGGAGCCGGCAAAGCTCACATATTGATGGATGAAGGTGGTCAGATCGACCGAGCCGATGCCGCCGCCATGCAGCTTGGTGATGATGTCTTCGATCGCATTGATGTAGGTCGCCTGAAAGGTGGCGCCGTGCTTTGCCAGGATCGTCGGATCGTTGAAGGCGGTGTCATAGCCTTCCCAGCCGACGAACACCACGTCGTTGGCCGCAGCGGCCGGCGCGATGCGGCCGAGCGTGGCCCCGAGCGACAGGGTGGCAGCACCCGCCATGAAGTAGCGGCGCGACAGCCTCAGCGAGCTCGTCTTCGCGGCCAACGCCGAAAGCAGTGTGCTTTTGTTGAAGTCACTCATTGTCAGTCTCCTCCCATCTGTTGTGAAGCAACGGCGCTGGCGCGCTCTTGTTGAATCCGATCCGCTGCCAGAACGCTTTGCGCTCAGCGGATGATCTGTCCTCCGTCGACGACCAGCTCGGCTCCGGTGACGTAACCGGAACGGTCCGAGGCGAGATAGACGACGGCCCAGCCGATATCCTCGGGCGTGCCGATCCCCAGCGGCGCCATCCGGCGCCACTCCTCGCGTACGGCGTCGATCGTGCCGGGGCCGCGTTTGGCCGCGACATCGACGATCTCGCGCTCGAGCATGGCGGTATCGATGCAGCCCGGATGGATCGAATTGACCCGGATGCGGGTGCCGCGCGCGGCGCAGTCGAGGGCGGCCGCCTTGGTGAAATGACGGACCGCGGCCTTCGAGGCGCAGTAAGCCGCGTTCAACGCGTCGGCGATGATGCCGTAATTCGAGGAGAGATTGACGATCGAGCCGGTGCCCTGCGGCAGCATCGCCTTGATGGCGGCCTGGGTCCCGAGGAACGCGGCCTCGGCATTGATCGACAGGACGCGGCGCCAATCCTCGAGCGAGGTCTCGAGCAATCCGCGCGTGATCTGGATGCCGGCATTGTTCACGAGGATATCGAGCCGCCCATGACGGCGCGTGACTTCCGCGACGACCTCGTTCCAGCGCTTCGGATCGGTCGCATCCTGTCGCATGAACTCGGCGGCGGCACCCGCGTCGCGGATCGCGGCGGCAGCAGCGTTCCCCGAGGTCTCGTCGATGTCGGTCAGGACGACAGTGGCGCCCTCTTGCGCGAGCAGCCGTGCGGTGGCACTGCCGATGCCGCCGCCAGCACCGGTGACGATGGCGACTTTATCGCTGACCCAACCCCGCGAACCACCCATCGTCCTCGCGTCGCCTCCCGCTTCAAGCACGCCTTGCATGCTCTCTGCCCGATGCCCATCCGCCAATACCCCGACCGGGTTACTGGACTAGGCAGAAAAGCCTGTGATCATCGCAATATCGGCGCGCTCATGAACCAATGACTGCGGCTTTGCCGTTCGCTGAACCATCCCCCATCGCCATCACGAGATCGGACCCCCGAGATGAATCTTGAATTGACCGATAAGACAGCACTGATCACCGGCGGCACCACGGGCATCGGATTTGCCTCGGCCAAAGCGCTTCTGGAGGCTGGCGCCAGGGTGATCATCACCGGACAGAATCCCGACCGGGTCAAGGTCGCCGCCGAGCAGCTGGGCCCTGAGGCGACCGGTATGGTCGCCGACAACCGGTCCATGGCCGACATCGCGCGGCTGGCCGAGGCGGTCGAACAGCAGTTCGGAAGCCTTTCCATCCTGGTTCCCAATGCGGGCGTCACCTGGGCGGGGCCTCTGGAAGCAGTCACCGAGGACGAGTTCGACGGCCAGTTCGCGATCAACCTCAAGGGCAACTTCTTCATCGTCCAGCATTGCCTGCCGTTCATGAATCCTGGCAGCAGCATCGTCATGCTGGCGAGCGCCTATGACGCCAAGGGTGTCGCGACGATGGGGATCTATTCGGCGACCAAGGCCGCCATCCGGTCGCTGGTGCGCACCCTGGCGACCGAGCTGGCGCCGCGCGGGATCCGGGTCAACAGCGTGGCCCCGGGGCCGATCGACACGCCGATCTATGAGAAGATCGGCCTGTCGCCGGCCGACACGGAGAAGCTCCGTGTCGACGAGGCGAACATCACGCTCTTGAAGCGCATGGGCGCGCCGGAGGAAGTCGGACGCGCGATCGCCTTCCTCGCCAGCGACGCCGCCTCCTACATCACCGGTGCCAATCTGCGCGTCGATGGCGGCTGGACCGATATCTGAAACCGCTGCCGAAGGTCAGGCGCGCCGCTTGATCTTCTCTTCGAGATAACCTGGTTGCACCGCATCCGCCGGCAGGCTCGGCGTCTTGCCCTTGCGCCATTGCCGGCAATAGTCGCCCACCGTGGTGAAGCGCGCGCCCGGCTTGCTCAGGACATGCTCGATCAGCCCCTCGAGGACCGTGAGGCGATGGCCCCGGCCGATCACCTGCGGATGCATGGTGGGCGTGAAGATGCCGTGGCCGATGCGGTCATAGAGATA
>NZ_JBOHKS010000130.1:0-9869 GCF_050729195.1 Hypericibacter sp. | reverse complement strand
GCGAGTCCGCAGGGTTGGATCGAAGACTGGGTTCTCCATCCCGCTTCGTTGCAGGATTTCCTCGCGGCCCATCCCTCGACCGTTCAGGATCGGCGCTTTGCCGTGGGCTATTTCCTCAAGCCCCTGGGGCTGGCGGCGCTGGGGTTGTTCTGGATCGCCACCGGCATCTTGGGTCTCGGTGCTGCAAGATCCGAGGCGGCCCAAGCCCTGGTCGCGCGCGGATTGTCCGAAAGCGTCGCGTCGGCAGCGGTGGCCGGAGGAAGCCTGGTCGATATCGTGCTCGGCGGGGCCGTCCTGGTGGCGCGGACGGCTCGCCCCGCGCTGATCGGCATGCTGGTGGTCAGCCTGATCTATCTGGCCGCGGCCACGGTGCTGATGCCCGGTCTCTGGCTCGATCCGTTCGGCGCTTTGCTCAAGGTCATCCCCGCCATGATCGCGGCTCTGGCCATGCTCGCCCTGATGCCCGATCGATGATGGAGCTCGCCACCGTCCTGAAGCTTCTGCATGTGCTCGGCGCGACCGTTCTGCTGGGCACGGGTGCCGGCATTGCCTTCTTCATGGTCATGGCCAATCGCACCCACGACGCGCGGGCAATCGCCCATGTGGCAGGGACAGTGGTGATCGCCGACTTCGTCTTCACGGCATCGGCCGTGCTGCTTCAGCCAGTGACCGGCTGGCTGCTGGCGCAGAGCAGCGGTTATCCGCTGACCGAAGGCTGGCTCGGCCTTTCCCTTGCGCTCTATCTGCTGGTGGGCGTCTGTTGGTTGCCGGTCGTCTGGATTCAGATCCAGCTGCGCGATCTCGCGCGCGCCGCGGCCGAGGGTCATGCGCCGCTGCCGGATCGCTATCACCGGCTCTACCGGCTTTGGTTCTGCCTGGGCTTCCCGGCTTTCGCCGGCGTCATCGCCATCATCTGGCTGATGCTGGCCAAGCCCAGCTTCACGATCGACTTCTGACCAACCGCCGCCAACGAAAACCCCGACCCGGTCTTTCGACCGGATCGGGGCTGACGTGAAATCCAAATCCGACGTCGGAAGCGCTTAAGAGCCGCGACGCCACCAGCCGCGCTTGGTCGGTTGCGGCTCGCTCTTCGGCTCGGGCAGAACGACCCGGGCCGGCTCCTCGGCGCGATGGCTCGGTACCGGCGGTTCGTGTCTTTCGGCCGTGCGAGCAGGCTCCGTCGGCGTGGCATGGCTGGCAGCAGGCGCGACCTCGTCATGGCTGCGGTGGCTGTGCCCATGCGCCGGCGCATCGTTGCGTGACTCGCGTCCGGATTCGACGGGAGCCTCGCCCTCGTCGCCAGCTTCCTCGCCGTCCAGGTCGGCGTCGTCCTCGGGCGCCTCGGCTTCGACGTTGCCGTCGGCGTCCTCGATCTCGTCGTCCGGTTCGTTATAGGGCCAGTCGCGATCGAAATCGGCCGGCGTCACCAGCGGCCGCGGACCCCGAGAGGGTTCCTGCTGCTCCTCAGGCTCATGTTCGCCAGCGACCTGCGGCTGCGGGGCTTCACCCGGCAAACCGCCCTCCTGGCGACGGCGCGAACGCCGGCGACCGCCACGACGGCCACGACGGCGTCGACGGCGTGCATCGGCGGCACCGGGCGTCTCCTCCTGGCCCTCACGGGGCTCCGGAGCGGTGGCATTGTCCTGGCTCTCCGTGGCTTCCGACGGCGTTCTATCCTCGGCGACGAAGTCGTCGCGACGCGTTTGATCCTCGGCCGGACCTTCGGCCGCGGCGGGCACCGGGCCCTCGCGGCGCGGGCCGTCTCCATCCCGCCCGCCTTCACGACGGTTATCCTCGCCGTCACGTCCACGTCCGCCCCGACGACGACGACGGCGGCGACGCCCGCCCCGGTCATTCTCGCCGCCTTGTTCGGCCCGGTCGCCGCGATCGCCGCGGTCGCCCCCCCGATCACCGCGCTCGGCGCGTGGTTCACGCGGCTTCGCGACGGCGTCTTCGCTCTCCTCGGGCTCGACGCGATCTTCGATCTCGACTTCTTCCTCGACTTCAATCTCGTCGTCGGGCTCGTCGATGATCGCCGGTGCCGGCAGCGAGGTCGCCGGCATGGGCAGTTCCTCGCCCGGCGCCAGCGCCCGCAGGCGCTCGATGCGATATTCCGGCGGGATCAGGTGATCGTCGCCGGTGAGATAGACGCGGAAGCCGTGACGGATCTCGATCTCGGCCAGGGCCCGGCGCTTCTGGTTGAGGATGAAGAGGGCGACCGCCGTCGGCACCGTGACCGTGATGCCCGGGCTGCGGCGGCGCGTGCCTTCCTCCTCGACGCCGCGCAGCACATGCAGCGCGGTCGATTCGGTCGAGCGCACGCGGCCCAGGCCGCGGCAGAGGCGGCAGATCTCGGTCGAGGCCTCGACCAGGCTCGGCCGCAGCCGCTGGCGCGAGAGCTCGAGCAGGCCGAAGGGGCTGATGCGCCCGATCTGGATGCGCGCCCGGTCGGTGCGCATCGCCTCCTTGAGGCGACGCTCGACCTGCGCGTTGTGGCGCTGCTCTTCCATGTCGATGAAATCGATGACGATCAGGCCGGCCAGATCGCGCAGGCGAAGCTGGCGCGCGATCTCTTCCGCGGCTTCCATGTTCGTGCGCAGCGCCGTGTCTTCGATATTGCGCTCGCGCGTGGCACGGCCGGAATTGACGTCGATCGCCACCAGCGCTTCGGTCTGGTTGATGACGATATAGCCGCCCGAGCGGAGCTGGACCGTCGGATTGTGCAGGGCGTCGAGCTGGGTCTCGACCTGATGGCGCTGGAACAGCGGCATGCTCGGGTCGCGGTAATGGATCACGCGCCGCGCATGGCTCGGCGTCAGCATCTTCATGAAGGCCTTGGCGGCCTTGTAGCCTTCGTCGCCCTCGACCTGGATGTCCTCGATGTCGCGCGTATAGAGATCGCGGATCGAGCGCTTGATCAGGTTGGCTTCCTCATAGATCAGCGCCGGCGCCGTCGAACGCAGCGTCAGATCGCGGATCTCGCCCCAGAGTCGGAGCAGATATTCATAGTCGCGCTTGATCTCGGTGCGGTTGCGCTCGCTGCCGGCGGTGCGCACGATCACGGCCATCCCCTTGGGGATCTCGAGGTCGCCGATCACCGATTTGAGGCGCTTGCGGTCGTTGGCGCTGGTGATCTTGCGCGAGACGCCGCCGCCGCGCGCGGTGTTGGGCATCAGCACGCAATAGCGGCCGGCGAGCGAAAGATAAGTGGTGAGGGCGGCGCCCTTGTTGCCGCGCTCCTCCTTCGTCACCTGCACCAGCATGATCTGACGGCGCTTGATGACTTCCTGGATCTTGTAGCGGCGCAGCGACCGGGGCCGGCGCGGCTGGTCGTCCTCTTCGGCTTCGTCGCCACCGACGACATCGAGCGGGGCCGCGACCACCGGAGCCCGGTCCTCGATTCCGCCGCCGACGGGAGCCGCCGGCAGCTCATCGGGGCGCGTCTCGGCGCCGCCCGCGATCGATTCACCGCGCTCGGCGGCCATGCCTTCGGCGGCGTCGCGATCGCCCATGCCTTCATTGGCGCCGTTGTCGGTCTCGAACAGCGGGCCTTCGACACGGCTTTCGGAATCGCCGCTTTGGCGCAGCGCCATCGCGTCGTCGCTGCGCGCCGCGTCGTCAGGGTCGACGCGATCTTCGCTGGCCGATTCCTCGGTTTCGCTGTCGAAATCCGGACCGGCGCGCTCCGCGGCATCGTCGCCGTCTTCGGACGCTTCGCCGTCGGACGAGAATTCCGGCATCGCATAGGAATCCGGCCGGTCGTAATCGGCCGGCCTGTTGCCGCCGCGACGGTAGCCTTCGCCTTCACCTTCGCCGCCGGCTTCGTTTCCGTCCTCGCCCTGCGTCGAATCGATCAGATCGGCGTCGTCGGAGGCCGGTTCGGCTTCGACCCGCTCGGCGCCTTCGGTCTTGGTGTGGGCCGAATCATCGGCGTCGTCGTCATCGTCGTCATCCGAGCGCTCATTGGCGGCCGCCTCGGCTTCGAGCTCGGCCTGGAGCGCCTCGCGATCGGCGATCGGGATGCGGTAATAGTCGGGATGGATTTCGTTGAAGGCCAGGAAGCCGTGGCGATTTCCGCCGTAATCGACGAAGGCGGCTTGCAGCGACGGTTCGACCCGGACGATCTTCGCGAGATAGATATTGCCCTTGAGGGCTTTCTTGCTGGCGATCTCGGCGTCGAATTCTTCAAGTCGTTTCCCGGAAACCACCACGACCCGTGTTTCTTCCGGGTGGGTGGCATCGATCAGCATGTGTTTGGTCATCAGACGTGAACTCCATGGCGCGTCCGGCACGGTCGGCGCAAAGCGCGAGCGGCGGCGCGACGTCGAGGTGGATGGGGCAGTTGCGAGTCATGGCAACCTGTTACTGCGAGCGCCCGCGCCTCCTTTCGGGGAGACGCCAACGCGGAACCGGAACCCTTGGTGCGAACCCCCCGCCATAGGGCGGCTGCGGGTCAAGAGCGCGGAAGCGACCGTCGGATCAGCCTGACTCGCGGTTTAAAGCGCGAACCCTGTCGCCGGTAGGCGTCCGCCCGCGCGCTTGTCAGCGCGCCCGCGGTCTGCCGTTCCCGGCGGCCCCGGCCTCGGCCATTACGCCGGACGCAGGAGCCTGGGGCGAACCCTGGGACGGTTTCACCATACCCAGGGGAGTGTTTTTCCACAACGAAGATTACCGGGTAGGCTAGGAAGGCCGGGTGGCGAGCCGGGAAGGGGGCAATAGCCCTATGCTGCGCTAGGCTGTTGCAGCGCTGCGACTCGGGCGCGTATATGTTGTGGATAAGACCCGATCCCCCTCTAGACTCAGTGTTGCCTATGTCTGGTCGTTGCCGCTTTGTCCTGTTTCTCATGGCCCTGGCGCTGCTGACCGGCCTGTCGGGGCCGGTCATGGCCGCGGTCGACGTGTTGGGCATTCGGCTGGGCGTCCATCCTGACAAGACCCGGGTGGTGCTGGATCTTTCGGGCGGCGCCCCCTATCGCACCCTGTTGCTGGCCGATCCCTACCGGCTCGTCATCGATCTCGATAGCGTGCAATGGCAGTTGGGCCCTGAAGGCGCGCCGGCCGGGAAGGGGCTGGTCTCCGGGATGCGCTATGGCACCTATTCGGGGGGCACCCAGCGCCTGGTGCTGGACCTGGCCGGCCCGGTCACGCTGCAGCAGAGCGCGCTCATCGCCGGCTCCGGCACCGTGGCGGCACGCCTCGTCCTCGATCTTGTGCCCACCAGCGCCGACCAATTTCAGGCGGGCACCACCGGCGGTTCCGGCCCCGCCCTGGTCTCCTTGCCGGAGGTGACGTCGGGCTCAGTCAGCGACCCGGCGGCCGGAACCCAGTTGGCCGCAGCCACGGACCCCGGCAGCACCTTGCCGACGCCCGATCTCAAGCCGGCGCCCGCACCCACCGATCAGGGCAGTGTCCCCCTGACCGCGGCTCCGGATCCCGTGCCCGCGCCGCTGCCAACCGCCAGCAGCAGCATGAGTACGGCCTGGCTCGGATTCCCGCCGCCGCTGAAGCCGGCGCCGCCCTCCGCCGGGCCGGTGCGCCCGCTGATCATGCTCGATCCCGGCCATGGCGGGGTCGATCCGGGTACGGTCGGCGCCTCCGGCTTCTTCGAGAAGAACCTGACGCTGGCCATGGCGCTCGAAATCAAGCGCCAGATCGAGGCGGATGGGCGCTTCCGCGTCCAGCTCACCCGCGACACGGATATCTTCATTCCCTTGCGCGACCGGATCGCCATCTCGCGGGCGGCCCATGCCGACATCTTCATCTCGCTTCATGCGGATTCGAACTTCAATGCCGCCCATCGCGGGGCCACGGTCTATACCCTGTCGGAGAACGCATCGGACGCCGAAGCCGAGGCCCTGGCGGCCAAGGAGAACAAGGCGGATCTGATCGCGGGCGTCGATCTCTCGAACGAGAACCAGATGGTGACCTCGATCCTGATCGACCTGGCACAGCGCGAGACCAAGAATCAGTCGGTCCGGCTGGCGGACTATATGGTTCAGGAACTGGCGAGCGGGACCCTGCTCAACCGCAACACCCATCGCTTCGCCGGCTTCGCCGTGCTGAAGGCGCCCGATGTCCCCTCGATCCTGCTGGAACTGGGCTATCTCTCCAACAGCCAGGACGAGAAGCTGCTCCAGACCAAGGCCTACCGGCGCAAGATGGCGGCGGCGATCGTCAAGGCGGTCGGCGACTATTTCCAGTGGCAGCGGACCCTGTCGCAGGGATGACGGTCTTAACCTCTCGTCAACCATCCTGCGCCACATATCCGCCCGGATTTGAGCGACAAATGAAGCCTCGACCGCGGGGTATCGGCGAGGCAAAGTGGAGCGCCTCGGGCCGAGACGGACGCGGCATTTTCCAAGAACGGTTCGACAAGTCGTGAAGCGAGTTATCCTCGGTCTTCTGGGCCTGCTGCTTGGCTTCGGCATCGCCGGCCTGGTCGGCGCCTATGTCATCTTCCAGCATTACGCGGCGACTTTGCCCGAGGTCTCGGAGCTGGCGGTCTATGACCCGCCGGTGGTGACGCGCGTTCATGCCGGCGACGGCCGCCTGCTGGCCGAGTTCGCGACCGAGAACCGGGTCTATGTCCCGATCGGCTCGATCCCGAAAGTCGTGTCGAACGCCTTCATCTCGGCCGAGGACAAGACCTTCTACGAGCATCCCGGCATCGACTTGCCGGGCATCGTCCACGCGATGATCACCAATCTGCGCCATATGGGGTCGGACCGCCGGCCGATCGGCGCTTCGACCATCACGCAGCAGGTGGCGAAGAACTTCCTTTTGACCAACGAGGTCTCGCTGGAGCGCAAGATCAAGGAGATGATCCTCGCGCTGCGCATCGAGAAGGCTTACAGCAAGGACCATATCCTCGAGCTCTATCTGAACGAGATCTATCTCGGATTCGGCTCCTATGGCGTGGCCGCCGCGGCGCTCAACTATTTCGACAAGTCGCTGGACGAGCTGACCATCGCCCAGGCGGCGTTCCTGGCCTCGCTGCCGAAGGCGCCCAGCAAATACAATCCCGTCACCCGGACCCAGGATGCGCTCGACCGGCGCAACTGGGTCATTGGCCGCATGCTCGAGGACGGGCATATCACGTCGGCCGAGGCGGCGGCGGCCACGGCCGAGCCGCTGAGCATCAGCCGGCGCGGCGAGGCCGAGACCGTCTCGGCCGACTATTTCGCCGAGGAGGTCCGCCGCGAGCTGATCCAGCGTTTTGGCGACAAGAGCCTCTATGAGGGCGGGCTCTCGGTCCGCACCACGCTCGATCCGCAGCTGCAGGCCTATGCCGACAAGAGCCTGCGCGACGGCATGCAGCGCTTCGACCGCAAATATGGCTATCGCGGCCCGGTGAGTACGATGGAGCTGGGCGAGGACTGGGCGGCGAAGCTCGCGGCCCTGCCGGCGCCCAAGGGCCTGCGCGACTGGCAGCTTGCGGTCGTGCTCGAAGAAGACGCCACGGCCGCCAAGATCGGTTTCGGTAACGGCAAGACGGGCCTGATCCCCCTGGCCGAATTGAAATGGGCCCGCAAGGATCTCGACGACAACCATGTCGGCCCCGCCATCGCCAAGCCCCTGGACGCGATCAAGCCGGGCGACGTGGTGATGGTCGAGCCGGTTACGCAGGACAGCGACGGCAAGGCCTATCCGGAAGGCAGCTACGGGCTGCGCCAGATCCCGGCGATCGGTGCCGCCATGGTGGCGATGGATCCGCATACGGGCCGCGTGCTCGCCATCGTCGGCGGCTGGAGCTACGAGATCAGCGAGTTCGACCGCGCCACGCAGGCGCTGCGTCAGCCCGGCTCTTCCTTCAAGCCCTTCGTCTATATGACGGCGCTGGAGAACGGCTTCACGCCCTCGACCCTGATCCTCGATGCACCGATCGTGATCGACCAGGGCCCGGGCCTGCCGCTCTGGAAGCCCGAGAACTACGAAGACACGTTCCTCGGGCCGGCCACGATGCGCGTCGGTCTGGAGAAGTCGCGCAACCTCATGACGATCCGGCTGGCGCAGGCGGTCGGCATGGACAAGGTGAAGGCACTGGTCGATCGCTTCGGCGTGGTCGACAACATGCAGCCGCTGCTCTCCATGTCGCTGGGTGCGGGCGAGACCACGCCGCTGCGCATGGCGACGGCCTATTCGATGATCGTCAATGGCGGCAAGCGCATCGTGCCGCGCTTCATCGATCGGGTCCAGGACCGGACCGGCGCCACGATCTTCAACAGCGACACGCGGCCCTGTGCCACCTGCCGGGGACCCTGGCAGGACGGCTTGACGCCGCCGGAGATCCCGGACGAGCGCGAGCAGGTCGTCGATCCGCAGACCGCCTACCAGATGGTTCATATGATGGAAGGCGTCGTGCAGCGCGGCACCGGCTTCGCCGTCTCCGCCGTCGGCAAGCCGCTCGCGGGCAAGACCGGCACGACCAACGAGAGCCGCGACGCCTGGTTCGTCGGCTTCTCGCCCGACCTCACGGTCGCGGTCTATTTCGGCTATGACCAGCCGCGTTCGCTGGGCGCCAAGGAGACGGGCGGCGTGGTCGCGGCACCGGTGTTCCGCGATTTCATGATCAACGCGCTGAAAGACAAGCCGGGCACGCCGTTTCGTATTCCGCCGGGGATCCGCCTGGTGCGCGTCGATGTGAAGACGGGCCAGCGCGCCAACTCGGGCACGCAGAAGGTGATCTACGAGGCCTTCAAGCCCGGTACCGAGCCCAGCGATACGCCGGCCAGCGTGATCGAGGGCATCGGCGTCGCGGATCAGGGTGGCGGCCAGAGCAGCAGCCCCAGCGTGATCGGCGTGCCGAGCTCGTCGGACGGCGGCCAATCGACCAGCCCCAGCGGGCTTTATTGAACGGAAAGCGGCTCATACTTACTTTTGACCTCTCCCCACCTTGTGGGGAGAGGAAAGAATGAAGCAGCAATCCCCCAAACTATTGACGTCAGGGCCCGCCTCGGTGCAAGAGAGGCCCTTCTTTCGGACATTGGAGACAGGCAGAGCGACATGCGCGCTGAATTGGAAGCAGCCATCGGGGAGATTCGTTCCTCGCTGGCCCTGCTGAGGAGGCATCTTTGACTGGGATCACGCGCTGACAAGGCTCGAGGATCTCAACGCCAAATCCGAAGATCCCAAATTCTGGAACGACTCGCAGGCCGCGCAGAAGCTGATGCGCGAGCGCAACCATCTGCAGCAGTCGATCGAAGACTGCCGCAAGCTGGAGCGCGACCTGGATGACGCGCTGACCCTGATCGAGCTCGGCGAAGCCGAGAACGATCCGGCCAGCATCGCGGAGGGCGAGGCGGCGCTGAAGGCGCTGCAGAAGCGCGCCCGCCAGGTCGAGCTCGAGGCGCTGCTTTCTGGCGAAGCCGACGCCAACGACAGCTACATCGAAATCAATGCCGGCGCCGGCGGCACCGAGGCCCAGGACTGGGCGTCGATGCTGGCGCGCATGTATGCGCGCTGGGCCGAGCAGCATGGCTACAAGGTCGAATGGCTCGAAGAGAGCCCCGGCGAAGAGGCGGGTCTCAAATCGGCCACGCTGCGCATCAAGGGCCGCAACGCCTATGGCTGGCTCAAGACCGAGAGCGGCGTGCATCGCCTGGTGCGCATCTCGCCCTATGACAGCGCGGCGCGCCGCCATACCAGCTTCGCCTCGGTGTGGGTCTATCCGGTGGTCGACGACAACATCAACATCGAGATCAAGGATTCCGACCTGCAGGTCGACACGATGCGCTCGGGCGGCGCCGGCGGCCAGCATGTGAACAAGACCGAGAGCGCCATCCGCATCACCCATATGCCGAGCGGCATCGTGGTGAAGTGCCAGGAGGACCGTTCCCAGCATCGCAACCGCGCCACCGCCATGGCGATGC
>NZ_JBOHKS010000129.1:0-9702 GCF_050729195.1 Hypericibacter sp. | reverse complement strand
CGGTGATCGAGGGCACTGAGAATTACTCGGTCCAGATCACCAGTCCGACCCCAGGCTCGATCGCAACCGCCACGGTGACGACGAGCATCGTCGACCAGACCACGGGGCCGGTGTGGAGCATCGCCGGTGACAGCACGGTCAATGAGGGCGGCAACGCCCTTTACACGGTCAGCTATACCGGCGCCACGCTGGCCTCGGGTCAGACCGCCTTCGTCACGATCCAGACGCATTCTGGAACTGCCGCCGAGGGCACCGACTTCGACACCCGCGACAACACGATCCTGACCTTTACGGGCGGCGGCGGCAGTGCCCAGACTCTGGTCGTTCACACGATTCAAGACACGGTCGCGGAAGATAATGAGAATTATTCGGTGACGATGTCGCCCTCTCGGGGCACGACAGCGACGGCTACCGCCACCACCACCATCATCGACGATGATGACTCCGACCGGCTGCTGGTCGGCACCGACAGCGGCAACACGGGCCCCGGGGCGGCCGACATCAGCAGCACCTCGCCCTATGCGAACCTGATCCTGCAGGGCGGGACGGGCCAGGACATCCTCATCGGCGACAGCGGCGGTGCGACCCATCTGCCAGCCAGCGTGCAATATGAAGACCAGAACGGCGTCGCCGTTCTGGACAAGTCGGGCAGCGTCGCCGACAGCAACATTGTCCAGCTCTCCAAGAGCATCGTCCTGTCGCTGGCGCAAAAATACGCGACCTACGCCCATGACGCCTTCGTCGCCGGGCAGGATGTGACGGTCAAGTTCACCGTCATCCCGTTCAACGGCGCTGCCGGCAACGCCATCACCGTGACCGCGCACAGCCTCGGCGACCTGGTCGAAACCAGCCCCGGTTCGGGCATCTGGCAGTTCGCCAGCCTGGCCACTTCGGTCAATGCCATCACGGCTTCCGGCAACACAGATTTCCAGGACGCGCTGCTCGCGGCCCGCAACCAGCTCCTCGGCGACAGCGGCCTGCCCAGCAATTCGAACTATGCGCCGCTGACCGGGTTCGACGGCAACAATCGCCTGTTCTTCATCTCCGACGGCCATCCCACGGAGCAGACCGGCACCTTCCAGCAATATGATGCGCCAGGCAGCAGCAGCGGCCTGGATTACTGGCGCGGCGTCTGGACTGCCTTGGGCGTCGATGCGCATGCGATCGGCATCGGCCTGACCGCACAGAGTGGCGACTTCACCAATCTCCAGAAGATCGACAATAGCGGCGGCGCCGAGATCGTCACCGCCGCCGATCAGGTCGGCTTCGCGCTGGAGGGAACCTTCCAGCCGGGCGCCGACATCCCCGACGCTGTCGGCGGCGACAGCCTCAGCGGCGGCAACGGCCAGGACATCATCTTCGGCGACGTCGTCAACACCGACCATCTCGATGCCTCGACCGTGACGGGCGAAGGCTATGACGCACTCTTCGCCCAGATCCAATCCGATCTGGGCCATGCGCCGAACGACCAGGAGGTGCTGACCTATATCCGCACCCATCTGGATACGCTCTACGAGGACAACGACCCGCGGGGTGCCGCCGACCATATCGATGCAGGCGCCGGCGACGACACGGTCTTCGCCCAGGGCGGCAATGACACCGTCATCGGCGGCTCGGGCGCCGACCTGCTCGATGGCGGTACGGGCAACGACCGGATCGTGGCCGATGCGGTCGCGGGGACGCCCGATGGCGCGGTCGATACGCTCGTCGGCGGCATGGGCAGCGACATCCTGGTCGGTGCCGATGGCGAGGCGGATTATTTCCAGTGGAAGGCCGGCCATCGCGGCGCCGAGGGCATCACCGGCTTGCATGCGCAGTCCGGGACCACGTTCAGCGAAGGGTCGGGCGAGATCACCGTCACCACGACGCTCAGCGACCCGCACAACATCCATTACTTCACGTTTGAAGTGACCGGGACGGAGTCCCAGTCGCTGACCATCGACCTGAAGAGCCTGGGCGGTACCCTCGACAGCCAGATCTATCTGTTCAAGGACAGCAACGGCAACGGGCTGGTGGGCAGCAGCGCGAACGATCCGCTGGTGAGCTCCAACAACAATGACAGCGGGGCCTATGGGATTGCCAGCGACGGCAGCACCAACAGCCAGGATTCCTTCATCGTCCAGGGCCAGCTGGCGCCCGGCAAATACATCCTTGCCATCGGCGACAGCACCCTCAGCGAGACCGAGGCGCGCAGCAATGACAGCACCAACGGCAACAGCAACAATGGCAGCGGCAGCGGGCAATATCAGCTGACGATCACGGGCCAGAATGTGGACCTGACCGGCGGCCATGGCCTGGCACAGGGCTTCATTCCCGATCCCAACGACGATACCGATACAGTGCAGGGCTTCCAGATCGGTGGCGCGCCCGGCAGCCGGGATGTGCTCGATTTCAGCGATCTCCTGTCAGGAGCCCCGCATACCGGAGCGGGTGCCACCGCCGCCAACCTGTCGTCCTATTTCGACGTCTCCTTCAGCGGCGGCAACACGATTCTGTCCGTGGACTACAACGGCGCCGCGGGTCCGGCCGGCTCGGGCTTCGATCCGCAGCTTCATGTCGTGCTGCAGGGCGTCTCCCAGGCCTCCTGGGGCGGCAGCCAGGACGAGACCCAGGTGCTCACGACATTGCTGGCCAACGGGCAATTGACGACCTGAGCCGCGACCTTGCCTCGAGGGCGGAGGTCGAGTTTTCCACAGGCTGAGGATCGTTCTTCGACGGGCGTAGGGGAACCACGCCTTGTCGCCCCCTCTCTCCATGGTCTTTAATTCTCCGCCGCCGGCCGCGTCACCGCTGGCGGCACCTCTGTCTGGACCGGGAGGGATCATGGGCGTCGTTTTGCCGGAAGGATCGCCGGGCGTCGGAGCCGGGCCGCAGATCCTCGCATCCGCCGCCAACGGCATCGCGGAGCTGATCGCGACCCTCGGCGGCGATGCCGGGCGCGTCTTCGAGACCGTCCATGTCGACGCCCACAGCCTCGACAGCCCCTTCAACGAATTGAGCCTGGCGCAATATTGCCAGCTCTTCGAGGAGGCCGCCCGCCACACCCGCTACGACAATTTCGGCCTGCGCTTCGGCTATGGCTTCAAGCCGAAGCAGCTGGGGGCCATCGGCTACATGGCCGTAAACTCACCGACCCTCGCCGCCGCTTTGCAGAACTTCTGCCGCTATTTCCCGGCCCATCAGCAGAACACGACCATGACCCTGCGCGAGGAGCGCGATCTGGTCTATCTCGATTACCGCATCGAGGATGGCCGCATCAGCCGGCGTCGCCAGGATGCGGAGCTGTCGATCGGCATGTTCTGCAACATCTTCTGGCATGCCTTGGGCCGCGGTTGGCGGCCGCTGGAGATCCATTTCGAGCATCCCAAGCCGCATGAGCCCCGCGAGCATGAGGCGCTGTTCGACACGCCGATCTACTTCTCGCAGCCTTTCAACTCCGTCGTGTTCCGCCGCAGCGATCTCGACTGCGTCATGCCAGAACCGGATTCATCCCTGTTCTCGCTGCTCGAGCCCTTCATGAGCGGCCGCTGTCGGCGCGCAAGGCCCGACGATCTGGTGGCCCTGGTGCGGCAGAAGATCGAGATCCAGCTGCAGCATGGCAATCCCAGCATCAAGCGGGTGGCGACCGAGCTCGGCATGACGAGCTGGACCCTGCATCGACGTCTCCATGATCTCGATGTCAATTTCAACGATCTGGTGCGTGGCTCGCGGCGCGATCTGGCGCTACGCTATGTGGCGGAGCCCCACATCCCCCTGACCGAGGTCGCTTTCCTGCTCGGCTATTCCGAGCTCAGCGCCTTCAGCCGCGCCTTCCGCCAATGGACCGGCATGGCGCCGGCCCATTACCGGCGCCAATGCGCCCTCACCCGTCGCCTCGAGCGGTCGTCCGCCTCGATCCGCAATTGAGATTTCGTCGCCGCGGCCCGACGCCCTTTCAGTGGCTGCGGCCTTCGATCGCCTCCAGAACCTCGGCGATCCGGTCGCGCGCTCGGGTGACATCCGCGGTCGGCCCGCTGATATAGAGGCGCCCGGCGGCCCCGATCATCTGCACATTGACCAGCGTGTTTCCCGGTGCTGCCTTCTCCGCCTCGTTGGCCGCGACCGCCGCGAACAAGGCCGGCACCATCTCGCAGACCAGCAAGGTTTCGCCCGGCATCACCATCGAGGCCTCGCGATTGCGGTTGATGATCACCGCATGCTGATCGGTGATCGCCTCGATCACGTCGGTATAGAGCACCCGGGGCCGCAGCTGATCGGCCGGCTTCGATTTGATCCCGTCGAGGATGGCCTGTCCTGCCCGCTTCAGCTCTGACAGATCGCCGGAATGCAGCTCCAGCACGCCGAACTGGCGCTCGACGAAGAGGATGCCCGGCTCGACATCCGGCACCGATTTGAGCGCCAGATCGATCACCCGTTCGATCGCGAGGCCGGGCGCCACCTCGATGATGAGCGAGTGGCTCCCCTGGATCGGCGGATAGCCCCGGGCGCGCGTGGGCGAGCTCAGATAGGCTGCAAACTGCGGCTGGAGATTCTCCACCATCAGATAGACGCGCAATTCCGTCATCGTCAGCGGGCCTGTCCGCAGGTTCCGTCATTCCCCCGGCCGGCGGGCCGGGGGCTCGATCCGCCGTAGGCGATCCGGATTATTTCGGCACCGACGTGAAGTGCTTGATCAGGTCCGGATGCGGCCGCGGGATCACATGCACCGAGATCAGCTCGCCGACGGTGTTGGCGGCCTCGGAGCCGGCTTCGGTCGCGGCCTTCACGGCGCCGACATCGCCATTGATGATCACGGCCACCAGCCCGTCGCCGACCTGCTCGCGGCCGACGATCACCACATTGGCGGCTTTGACCATGGCGTCGGCGGCGGCCAAGGCCGCGACATAGCCCTTCGTCTCGATCATTCCGATTGCGTTCGACATCATTCTCTCCTTGCTCGCTGGATAGGGTCAGAAATCAGGATTATTTGGCGGGTTTGCCATTCTTCGACGGCTCGTCGATCGAGCCGATGATCAGTGCGTCGATCGGCGGCGCCTTGCCGGGGAACCAGGTGGCCGCGGTCGAGCCGGTCGAGACCAGCACGCGTTCGCCGATGCCGCAGCCCAGCACGTCGAAGGCGACCAGGCGGGTCCCCTTCCCGTCATCGAGCTCGACCTCCAGCATGGCGCCGCTGGGAATCTCCTTCAGACGCTTGGTTGACCAGACATTGCCTTTGACCGTCGCGCGCAACATCAGACGTCCCTCTCGATCTGCACACCCAACTGCCGCGCCTTGTCGCGCGCCAGCGGCGTGACCACCACGCCTCGGCCGATGATCAGCCGCGCGCCTGCTTTGGCCGCGTCGACCACCGTGTTCTCTTTCACCACGCCCTTGAGGATCTTCTCGGTCGCGCCTGCCGGACGGCCGGTGGATGCGGTCGATGCCGCGGAACCCGACCGCTTCAGCTTGAACGCATGACGGCCCGATTTGACGGCCTCGCGCGTCGCCGGATTCTCCAGCAGATGCACGATCCGGTGCACGAACTGGGCGAGGTCCTGGTCGCTCTGAAGCGAGACTTCCTCCCCGGCGCTCTGCCGCGCGGGGGTCGATTGTCCGGTCGGCATCGCCTTCTTCGCCGCCGGCTCGGCCCGTGCCGGCGCTGGCGCGCTCGCGACGACCTTCTGTGCCGCGGCCTTCAGCGCGGCGCTGCCCTTGATCGCCTCGGGCAACGCGTCGCGCAGGACTTCCCGCACCATCCGGCGCATCGCCTCGCGATCCAGCCCCGCCTTCCGATCGCTCACTGCAATGCCTCCAACGCCTGCTGGGCGGCAACGGACGCCGCCCGCACATTGTCCTCGGTGCCGCTGAGATAGACCCGGCCCGTGGCGCCCATCATCCGGTAATCGATGACCTTGATGTCCGCCGCCTTCTCCGCCTCGTTGGTGGCGAGGATGGCGTAAGCCGCCGGCTGCATCTCCAGCACGAACAAGGATTCGCCCGGCAGGATCATCGAGCCCAGCTTGTTCCGGTTGATCAGGAAGGCGTGGAGATGATCGATGCGCGTGATGATCTGCGAGGCCAGAATCTGTGGTTTTGTGGCCTTGTCAGCGGTCGTGTCGAGAAAATCGAGAACGGCCTGGCTCGCGGCCTGAACCGCCGCTGTCGAGCGCGAATGGATCTCGAGATAACCGAACTGGCGCTCGACCACCAGGATGCCGCTCTGCACCTCGGCATGCTTCAGCGCCACGTCGGTGATGGCCTCGATATCGAGCCCCGGCGCCACCTCGATGATCTGCGCCGCCATGTTGGTGCGCGGCAGGCTGCCGCGGATCCAGCTGCCGAGATAGCACATGGTGCGCGGCTGCAGCTGATCGATGAAGATGAAGGAGCGCAACTCGGCCATGGATCAGGAACCCATGAAGAGGCTGCGCAGTTCTTCGATGATCACCTGGCGGATCTCTTCGCGCATCTCGCCGAGATCGTCGTCCGCCATACCCAGGCGTGGCGCCGGCATCTCCAGCCCTTCGGTTCCGTCCGGCGCCTGCACATCCCACGGCTCGAGATTCGTATAGTCGCCGAAGGACTCGCTCGCTTCCTTGTTGTAGGCGATGCGGGTCCAGTTCACGAGATGCTGGGGGCCGACATTCTCGCCGATCGAGCTGCGCCCGAAAAAGCCGGTGCCGATAGTCATGGTCGGCGCGAGATTGGTATCGAACCCGGCGGCACCCTGGCTGCAAGGTGCGTTGACCACCACGCGCAGCACAGTGACGGCCATGCTGAAGGCCAGGATCGTCCGCTGATCCTTGCTGTGGATGGCGGCCGAATGGCCACCACCGCTATAGCGCAACAGGGCTCGCGCCGCCTCCAGCCCGCGCTGCGCGTTCGGCACCTTGAGGAAACCCAGCACCGGGCAGAGCTTCTCGCGCGCGAAGACTTCCTCGGGCACCGGCAGATCGAACGGTGCCAGCAGGATCCTGGTCTTGGCGGGTGCCCGGATGCCAGCATCGCCGGCAATCGTGCCGGCATCGCGGCCCAGCGCCTGGAGATTGAACTTGCCGCCCGGGAAGAGATAGGCGCGCAGCCGCTCGGTCTCCTCCTCGGAACAGAGATAAGCGCCCTCGCTCTGCATATGGCGCAGCAGCTTGTCGGCGATGGCGGCCTCGGCGATCAGCACCGATTCATTGGTGCAGAGAACGGAGTTGTCGAAGGACTTGCTGGCGACGATGCGCTTGGCGGCCTTGGCCAGGTCGGCTGTCGCATCGACCAGCACAGGAACGTTGCTGGGCCCGACACCGATCGCGGGATTGCCCGAGGAGTAGGCCGCGCGAACCATGGGTGAGCCGCCCGTGGCGAGGATCACGTCGGTGCGCGGATCGGCCATCAGGGCCGTGATCAGGGGAATGCTGGGCTCATCGATGACCTGTACGGCGCCGTCGGGGGCACCGGCAGCGGCAGCGGCGTCCGCCATGCAGCGCGCGGCATCGGCGCAGCAGGCCTTGGCCATGGGATGCGGACTGATGATGATCGCGTTGCGGCTCAGGAGCGCGATCATGATCTTGAAGAAGACGGTCGAGACCGGATTGGTCGAGGGCGTCAGCGCGAAGACCACGCCGGCCGGCCGCGCCAATTCCACGATCTTGCGCTCGGCATCGATCTTGAGGCCGACCAGCGGCTCGTCGCGGTAATAGTCGTAGATGCCCCGGCTGACGAGCTCGTTCTTGATCTTCTTATGCTCGACGACGCCGAAGCCCGTCTCTTTGACCGCCCATTCCGCATAATGCTGCGCCTTGGCGAAGCCAGCGTCTGCCGCGGCCTTGGCGATCCGCAGGGTGCTCTCCCGGTCGAGCCGGGCGAAGGAGGCCGCGGCCCAGCGTGCCCGCTCCAGCATCATGCCGGCGCGCGCCAAACGGGCCTCGTCCTTCATGGTCTCGCTGGCGCTGGCGGCCTTGATGATCAGTTCTGACGGCCCGCCGGACGCCTTCTCGTCCGACCGCCGCTGCATCCGTGACATGGCCGTACTCATGCCGCCGCCCGCTTGCCCTTGAGCCCGAGCACCTCGGCACGGGCTTGCGCGATCGAGACCTCGACGCGGTCCATCAGCTCTTCGCTCAGATCGCGCGTCAGCAGGAGACCCGGCTTGAACTGAAGCACGCGCGGATCGAGCGTCGAGAAGATCGCCCAGACGCCGTTCCGATAGAGTGCCTTCATCACATACATGGCGCCCTTGGGATGGTCGAACTCGAGGCCCATCACCACGCCCTTCTGGCGGATCCCGACGAAGAAATCGCTATAGATCGCCTTGATTCGCTCGAGCCGTCCACCGATCAGACTGGAGATGTAGTTCACCATCGAGTGGACTTCGGGGCGGTTGCAGATCTCGAGCACCTTGATCGCCACGATGCAGCCGAGCTCGGCGCCGGCCATGGTGGACATGTGGCCGAAGCCGTCCTGCTTCAGCCAGGCTCCGGCCTCCTCGGTGACGACGGTGCAACCGATCGGATACATGCCGCCGCAGATGCCCTTGCCGGTGACCAGGATGTCGGGCTCGACGCCATATTTGTAGCAGCCCCACATCTCGCCGGTCCGCATCAGGCCGGTCTGCACCTCGTCGGCGATGTAGAGCGCGTCATATTTCTCGCAGAGCCGCTTGACGCCCGTCAGATAGCCTTCCTTCGGCATCGGGAAGCCGTAGGTGGCGGGGATCGTCTCCATGATGACGGCCGCGACATCGCGCTTGCGCAGCGCATCCTCCATCGCCGTCAGATCGTTGAACGGCACCTGGACGAACTCGTCGGGCCGATCGGAGAGGAACAGCTCGGAGAAGCGCTGGTCGCCGGCACAGACGGCGAGGCCGGTATGGCCATGATAAGCCTTGATGACCGAGACGATCTTGCGGCGCTGCTTGGCGTGGCGCGCCGACTTGATGGCGATGTCGATCGCCTCGCCGCCGCCGCTGCCATAGATCACATATTGCATGTTGGGCGCGCAGGTCTTGAGCAGCGCCTCGGCCAGCGCGGTCCGCGCCAGGCTGGGGAAATGATGGTTGCCCATGTCGAAATGCTTCATCGCCAGCTCGAGGGTGGCGATGAGTTCGGGATTGCGATGGCCGAGGCTGTAGGTGCCGCCATTGAGATGGACATCGATCAGCCGCTTGCCGCTCATGTCCCAGAGGAAATATTCCTCGCGGCGATCGATCACGAGATCGACGCCGAAATCCTGCCAGGACTGGGTCTTTCCCGGATTCCAGAAGCTCTTCGATTTCTCGATGAACTCTTCCTTGGAGTCGTAGGAGAAGAAGCCGTAGTCGTACATCGCGCTCGCTCCCTCGGGGGCTCGCCCTCGCCAACAATTCGAAGCGTCGGAATCGCCGGCAATGGGCGGGAGGCAAGATGCGCCGTGCGAGCGCGCGCTGGCTTGACAGGAACCGATGCCGCTTTTGACAGCGGCTGCGGCTGCGTCGATTTTGTTAGATTGCTATCGAACGGTTTTCCACGGGGCCGTCATCGATCGGCAATGAGAAGGGCCCCGGCCGAATCCGAAGATCCGGCGCGGGGCCCCTGGGCGGAAAGCGATTGTCGCCGACGTTCAACCGATCTCTCAGGAGACGGCCATTTCCTCCAGCGCCATCAGGGATTCCGGCAGGATCTGACCGCCATCGACGATGAGGGTCTGGCCGGTGATGTAGGCGGCCTCGTCGGAGGCCAGGAAGAGCGCCGCATAGGC
>NZ_JBOHKS010000128.1:0-7352 GCF_050729195.1 Hypericibacter sp. | reverse complement strand
CTCCCCCTACCCCCTCCCGCAAGGGGAGGGGGCTAGAGAAATAGGGATTACGTCCCCTCCCCTTGCGGGAGGGGCAGCGGTGCCGAGCGTTAGCGAGGCATCGCGGGGGAGGGGACGGGGTGATTCTTGATAGGCGCGATCCCTGGTAGGGGCCGCCTCCTTCGATTGACCGGCCGCCGGCGTTGCGCCTATCCTCCGGCCCCATGGAAATGGCGATCGCAACGCACCGATTTACCGGCGGCCTGACCGCGCGACGACGGCCCGCTTCATTGCGGCCGGCTCGGGCAGGGCGCTGAACCGATCGCGACCCGCCAGAGACGGCAACAAGACCAAGCGAAAAGGGGCCGAGCCATGTTCGGCCCCTTCGCTTTTTTACGCATATGAGTTTTCTCCCAAGGACAGGTTCGATGCTCGAGGATGCAAGGCGGATGGAGAAGAAATGGCTCGAGGCGGTCGCGGCCGCATCCGGCCTCGATGCGCTCGAGGCCTTGCGCGTCGATGCGCTCGGCAAGAAGGGCGAGATCTCCGGCCTGATGAAAGGGCTGGGCGCCTTGACGCCCGACGAGCGCAAGGGCGCAGGCGCCGCTCTCAACCAGCTGAAGGATGCGGTCGCAGCGGCGATCGAGGCGCGCAAAGCGCAGCTCGGCGAGGCCGCGATCGATGCGCGCCTGCAGCGCGAGAAGCTCGACATGACGCTGCCGGTCGGCACCGGCCCGCAAGGCCGGCTCCATCCGATCAGCCAGACCATCGACGAGATCATCGCCATCTTCGGCGAGATGGGCTTCAAGGTCGCGGAAGGTCCGGACATCGAGGAGGATTTCTACAACTTCACGGCGCTCAACATCCCGCCGGATCACCCCGCGCGCCAGATGCACGATACTTTCTATTTAGGCGCCTCGGGCAGCGGCCGCCCCACCAACGACTCTGGTCGTGGCACCTCGGGCGATGGCCGCATGCCGGCTTCGCCGGCGACCGAAAGAGAGCGGGCTTCGCCCGCGGGCAACCCCACCGCCCTCGGTGCAGAGGAAGGTGGAGAAAGAAAATACGGGAAGGCGGCGACGCCGACGGATCTGGAGGGGCGCAAGCTGCTGCGCACCCACACTTCGCCGGTGCAGATCCGCTACATGAAATCGCACACCCCGCCGATGCGCATCATAGCACCCGGCCGGACCTATCGCTGCGATTCCGACATGACCCACACGCCGATGTTCCACCAGGTCGAAGGGCTGGTCATCGACGAGAAGACCCATATGGGCCATCTCAAGGGCTGCCTCACCGAGTTCTGCCGCGCCTTCTTCGGCGTGTCCGATCTGCCGCTGCGGTTCCGCCCGAGTTTCTTCCCCTTCACCGAGCCCTCGGCCGAGGTCGATATCGGCTGCTCGCGCAAAGGCGGCGAGCTCAAGCTCGGCAATTACGGCGACTGGCTCGAGATCCTGGGCTGCGGCATGGTTCATCCCAAGGTGCTGGAGCTGGGCGGCGTCGATCCGACACGCTACCAGGGCTTCGCCTTCGGCATGGGGATCGAGCGCATCGCCATGCTGAAATATGGGATTCCCGATCTGCGCACCTTCTTCGACGGCGATGCGCGCTGGCTCTCCCATTACGGCTTCCAGCCCCTGGATGTGCCGAACCTCGTGGGAGGCCCTCGATGAAGTTCACGCTCGGCTGGCTCAAGGACCATCTCGACACGACGGCGGACGCGGCGGCGATCGCCGACCGGCTGACCAAGCTCGGCCTCGAGGTCGAGAGCGTCGAGGACCGCTCCAAGGATCTGGCGCCCTTCCGCGTCGCCTATGTGATCGAGGCGAAGCAACATCCCAATGCGGATCGCTTGCGGGTCTGCATGGTCGATACGGGCGAAGGCGATCCGGTTCAGGTCGTGTGCGGCGCCCCCAATGCGCGCACCGGCATGAAGGGCGTGTTCGCGCCCGCCGGTAGCCATATCCCCGGCACCGGCGTCGATCTCAAGAAGGGCAATATCCGCGGCGTCGATTCCAACGGCATGCTCTGCTCGGCCCGCGAGATGGGGCTGGGCCAGGATCATGACGGCATCATCGAGCTGCCAGCCGATGCGCCGGTGGGCGTGCCCTTCGCCAAGGTGATGGGGCTCGACGATCCGCTGTTCGACATCGCGATCACGGCCGACCGCGCCGATTGCCTCGGCGTGCGCGGCATCGCGCGCGATCTGGCGGCGGCCGGTATCGGCAAACTCAAACCCCTCACGATCGCGAAGGCCGAAGGCAGCTTCGACAGCCCGATCCGCTGGCGGCGCGATCTGCCGGCCGAGGCGGACAAGGCCTGCCCCTATGTGGTCGGGCGCTATTTCCGCCATGTGAAGAACGGCCCGAGCCCGCAATGGCTCAAGGACCGGCTGGTCGCGATCGGTCTCCGGCCGATCTCGGCGCTGGTCGATATCACCAACTATGTGACCTTCGATCTCGGCCGCCCGCTCCATGTGTTCGATGCCGACAAGCTCGCCGGCGACCTCACCATGCGCCTCGCGCGCGACGGCGAGGAGATCCTGGCGCTCGACGGCCGCACCTATCGGCTCGAGCCCGACATGACGGTGATCGCCGACAGCAAGGGCGTTCACGGCATCGGCGGCATCATGGGCGGCGAGCTCACCGGCTGCACGCCCGAAACGAAGAACGTGTTCCTCGAGGTGGCGCTGTTCGATTCCAAGCGCGTCGCGGCGACGGGCCGTCGGCTCGGCATCGAAAGCGACGCGCGCTACCGCTTCGAGCGCGGCGTCGATCCGATGTCGGCCGACTGGGGCGCGGAGATCGCGGCCAAGCTGGTGCGCGAGCTCTGCGGCGGCGAGGCGAGCCATGTGGTGAAAGCGGGTGCGGTGCCGGAATGGCGCCGGCCGCTGCATCTGCGCCCCGAGCGCGTCTTCGCGCTGGGCGGACTCGATCTGCCGGCCGCGGAGTCAGGACGCATCCTGGAAGCGCTGGGCTGCGAGGTCGCGGCCGAAGGCAAGACCCTTCGCGTCACGCCGCCCTCCTGGCGCGCGGATATCGAAGGCGAAGCCGATCTGGTCGAAGAGGCGGTGCGGGTCAAAGGCTATGACGAAGTGCCGGCCGTCCCGATGGAGCGCGACACGCCGCTGCCGGAGCCCGCGGTCACGCTGGGCCAGCGCCGCGGCCAGCAGGCCAAGCGCATCCTCGCCTCGCGCGGGATGCTCGAGGCCGTGACCTATTCCTTCACCTCGTCGGCCGCCGCCGCCTTCTTCGGCGGCGTCAAGCCGGAGCTGATGCTGGCCAATCCGATCTCGGCCGACCTCGATGTGATGCGGCCCTCGATCCTGCCGAACCTCGTCATGGCGGCCGCGCGCAATGCGGCCCGGGGCCTGGGCGATCTCGGGCTCTTCGAGGTGGGACCGCACTATGCCGACGCTACGCCGGAAGGTCAGGCGCTGGTGGCGGCGGGCTTGCGCGTGGGCCAGACCGGCCCGCGCCACTGGCGCGACAAGCCGCGGCTCGTCGATGCGTTCGATGCCAAGGCCGATGCAATGGCGCTGCTGACGATCCTCGGCGCGCCGGTCGAGAATTTCCAGGTCACGGCCGATGCACCCGCCTGGTATCACCCGGGCCAGTCGGGCCAGCTTCGTCTGGGACCGACCGTGCTGGCGCGTTTCGGCACGCTCCATCCGCGCGTTGCCGAAGGGCTCGGCCTCGAAGGGCTGGCCGTGGCGTTCGAGATCATGCTCGATACGATCCCGCAGCCCAAGGCCAAGAGCGGGCCGCAGCGTCCGCCCTTGAAGGCCTCGGCCTATCAGCCGGTCGAGCGCGACTTCGCCTTCCTGATCGCCTCGGACGTGCCGGCCGACAAGCTGATCCGCGCCGCAAAATCGGCGGAGAAGACGCTGATCCAGAATGTCAGCCTGTTCGATCTCTATGAGGGGGACCGCATCGAGGCCGGCAAGAAGTCGGTCGCGATCTCGGTCACGCTGCAGCCGGTCGACCGCACACTGACCGACGCCGAGATCGAGCAGGTCTCGCAGAAGATCGTGGCCGCGGTGATGAGGGCGACGGGCGCGGTGTTGCGGTCGTGAGTGAGCGCGCTAAGTAACGCGCGCCTTCTTCGTCATGCCGGCCGTAGCCTGTCCTCGTGCGCGCCTATGGCGCGACAGGGGGCCGGGATGACAGTAAGGCGTGAAGTCAGGCGACTTCGCCCCTCTAATGCCGCGTGGTGCTCTGCGGCAGGAAGCCCTGCTGGTCCCAGAGCTGCGCGCTGGCCCAATCCATCGCGTCGGTGAAAGCGTCCTCGCCGACCTTCGCGGTCAGGATGTTGCCGACCTCGCTCAGCGCCGCCTCGAGCTGGTCGGCGTGATCGTCCCGGCCGTTGGCGCGCAGCAGGCGGCTCAAGGCCGCGCTGTGCATCATCCAGAGCGCGGCGGTGCGCGCGGTGTCGTTCGGATCGGTCATGAGATTTCTCCGGAAAGGCGGGCTCGTTCGAGCCAGGCGAGACGCTGTGACAAGCTTATGTCAGCGCCCTTAATGAGCCGTGAAAGGCCCGCGTTTGAACGGAAATCGATCAATTGTCTCAGCAAGTTCACTAGAGCTCCTGTCGTTACGAGCCTAAGGTCTTCGACAAGTCGGCGGCGTCGTTTCGACCTCATCTCCTCAATGGCGAAACCAACGCGCTGACGCTCGCGAACGTTCCCCATCGGGCAACCCCGCATGCCAGGCTCTTGCCTCAGAGGCAGGCGCGTCGCAGCACGGAACCGGTTCCCGAAAAACAGGAGGCTGAAGCCATGGCACGCGTCTCTCCGCAGGCCGAAGTATCGCGCCCGACCATTGTCCGCGCCGACAAGACCCCTGATGAAAAGTTCGCCGCCGAAGTGGCGCCGGTCGAGGCGCCGAAAGCCGATGCGCCGAATCTCGAAGCGCCGACCTCCGCCTGGTCGATGCCTGAAGCTGTGAAACCCGAGGCTTCGGTCTCGACGGGATCCGCGAACGAAGTGCCGCACGCGGCGGTCGAGACGGCAGCAATGCCGATGATGGACGCCCAGGCCTGGGCCGGCGCCGGCAGCACGACCATGAATGCGATGCTGAAGGCGAATGACGTCATGGTGAAAGGCATGATGGCCTGGAGCCGCGAGATGGTCGACTTCACCCATGCCCGCCTGCAGGAAAGCGCCGAGCGATCGGCGGCGCTCATGCAATGCACCGATCCGACCGCCGTCCTCGCGCTTCATCGCGACTTCACGGCCAAGGCCACCGAGCAATATCTCGAGGAGGCCGGCAAGCTGACGACGATGGCGATGCGGGTCGCGAGCGAATATTGGATGCCGATCGAGGAAGGCGCCCGCAGCGCCTTCGGCCGCATCGGCAATAGCGGGCATAAATAACGGCGTCCGAAGCGCCGAGCGTCAGGCCCGGGTCAGCAGCGCGAATTGCGCCCGGGCCGCGCTCAGCCGCTCCTCGGTGCTGGCCGCCAGCCCCAGTTGATGCTCGGCGATGAGCGTCAGATAGCAGAGCCGTGCGCGGGCGTTCGTGTCCGCCGCCGGAAATCCCATGGCCCGGAACAGCCCTTCGAGATAGCCGAGGCGCTGGCGGTCGAGCGCCTCCAGCGCCTCGCGGATGGCAGGGTCGCTCCGGCCCCAGCCGCGCAAGGCCGGCTCGGGCGAGCGGGCACCCTCGCGGATGACGGTCTCGATCAGGGCCCAGAGCCGCTGCTGGGGAGTCCCTTTCTGCGCCTCGACCCGGGCGATGAGGGCGCCGCCGGACCGCTCGCGCCACTGCGCCAGCATGGCGCCCAGAAGTGCTGCCCGGTCGGCGAAATAGCCGTAGCAGCTTCCCTTGGTGACGCCGAGATCCCGGGCCAGGGCCTCGATCCGGACCGCCGCCGGCCCGCCCTGGCTCAAGGCGCGCCAGCCCGCCGCGATCCAATCCTCCGCCCGATGGGTTGCCGGTCTGGCCATAATATACGATATCGTATGTTATGGTGGATGGCTAGCGGAGCGAGTGTTTCGGCATTATATACGATAAGGTATATAATACGGTTTAACAAGGTATATAATACGGTTTAACGTAGTGCTTCCCCTCATTCGGCCTGCGGCGTTCGGCGGGTCCCGCGGGAGGTCCCTCGCGGTTGCAAGCAAGCGGGGTGGGCCCTATGTTCCTGCCCGCGCCGACGCGGGCCCTGCGCGAGCCGACTCCGGGACCGAACCGAACGGGGACCGGCCTCAAGGACCAACGAGCCGCTTCCGCCCTTGCCGACTGCGTCTCTTCGCCGTCGGGCCGGCCTTGCCGACCCGGCGCCTGACTCGATGCCGAGCCTCGACCATCGATTTCCCGGATCTCATCGCCCCCTTGCGAGTGCCATGACCGACCTCAGCCTGCTCCGCAATTTCTCGATCATCGCCCATATCGACCATGGCAAATCGACCCTGGCCGATCGGCTGATCCAGCGTTGCGGCGGCCTGACCGATCGCGAGATGAAGGACCAGGTGCTCGATTCCATGGATATCGAGCGCGAGCGCGGCATCACCATCAAGGCGCAGACGGTGCGGCTCAGCTATCCGGCGAAGGACGGCAAGACCTACACGCTGAACCTGATGGACACGCCGGGCCATGTCGACTTCGCCTATGAGGTGAGCCGCAGCCTGGCCGCCTGCGAAGGTTCGTTGCTCGTGGTCGATGCCAGCCAGGGCGTCGAGGCGCAGACCCTCGCCAACGTCTATCAGGCGATCGACAACAATCACGAGATCATCCCGGTCCTGAACAAGATCGACCTGCCCGCGGCCGAGCCTGAGAAGGTGCGCCAGCAGATCGAGGATGTGATCGGGCTCGACGCGTCGAACGCGGTGCTGATCTCGGCCAAGACCGGCATCGGCATCGACGATATTCTGGAAGCGCTGGTGACGCGCCTGCCGGCGCCCACAGGCGACGCCGAAGCGCCGTTGCGCGCCCTCCTCATCGACAGCTGGTACGACGCCTATCAGGGCGTGGTCACGCTGGTGCGGGTCAAGGACGGCACGCTGAAAGCCGGCGTCAAGGTGCGCATGATGTCGACCGGGGCCGCCCATGTGGTCGAGCGCGTCGGCGTCTTCACGCCCAAGGGCGTCGCGGTGCCGGAGCTGGGGCCGGGCGAGATCGGCTTCATCATCGCCGGCATCAAGGAAGTCGCGGACTGCCGGATCGGCGACACCATCACCGACGACCGGAGGCCGGCACCCGAGCCGCTGCCGGGCTTCAAGCCCTCGGTGCCGGTGGTGTTCTGCGGACTCTTCCCGATCGACGCCGCCGAATATCCGAATTTGCGCGACAGCCTCGCGAAGCTGCGGCTCAACGATGCGAGCTTCCAGTTCGAGCCGGAAACCTCGGCGGCACTGGGCTTCGGCTTCC
>NZ_JBOHKS010000127.1:0-4357 GCF_050729195.1 Hypericibacter sp. | reverse complement strand
CACCTCGACCGCGAGGAAGATGATCAGACTCACGAGAAAGAGCGTTATCGCGGCCTGGAAGACGCGTCTGAAAATCAATGTTTCCATGACGGAGTGACATTGAAGGGTCAGGCCATTGGCTGTCCAGGTCGCTCAGCGGTCATCGCATTCGAGTTCTTCGTAATTCAGGTTGTTTTGCTGGATATGGGCGTTGAAGCCGTGGCAGGCGGTCCGGATCGCATTGATCGGCTGATAAAAGAACGGGATGATGATGCTGCCCTGCTCGGACAGCAGCTCCTGCGCCTTCTTGTAGATCGCCTCGCGCTTGGCGTCGTCGAGCTCGGCATTGGCATCCGCCAGCAGCTTGTCGAATTCCGGATTCTTCCAGTTGCCTTCGTTATAGGCGGCGGTGCTGGCGAAGATATAGGCGAAGGCCTCTCCGGGCGGGCGGATGGTCCAGGTCGAGTTGAAGACCGGGCGTTTCATCCAGACCGTGTCCCAGAAAGTGTCGCCCGGGTTGTTGACCAGCGTGACACGGATGCCGGCGGGGGCCGACTGCTGCTGCACCGCCTGGACGAAGTTCAGCATGCCGGGTGCCACATCGCCGGTATTGAGCTCGACATCGATGCCGTTGGGATAGCCCGCCTCGGCCAGCAGCTTCTTGGCCAGCGCCGGGTCGTAAGGCTTCACGTCATGGCGGTAGGCGCTGCTCCAGTTGGTCGGGATCGGGTTGTCGTTGCCCGCGATGGCGTAGCCCAGCATGGCCGTATCCACGATGGCCTGGCGGTCGATCGCGGCCTTCCAGGCCTGGCGAACGCGGACATCGTCGAACGGCTTTTTGTCGGACTGGATCGAGATCGTGTAATAGGAACCCGCCGGACCAGCCAGCAGCTTGACCTTGGGATCGTCTTTGAGGATCGACGCGCTCGAGGCGCCGGTCGCGATCAGGAGATCCGCCTGGCCCGACTGGATGGCGGCGGTACGGGTCACTTCCTCGAGGATCACCTGGATTTCGAGACAGTCGGCCTTGGGCAGCCCCGGCTTCCAGTAATTGGGGTTCTTGCGCAGGACACGGCGGGATTCGTTCGGCTGGAAGGTCTCGACCGTGAAGGGACCGGTGCCGATCGGATGGGTCGTGAGCTGTTCTGTGGTCGCGCCGTCGGGAACGATGAAGCCGTGCTTGAATCCCAGGAAGGTCGGCAGCTCGGCCACCGGCTGTTCGGTCTTGAACTCGACCGTGTAGTCGTCGACCGCGATGATGTTCTCCGCCTTCAGGAAATTCAGCGGGCCCGCAGCCGGCGATGCGACCTTGGGATCGATCAGGCGGCGGAAGCTGTAGACGACGTCCTTGGAGGTCATGGGACGTCCGTCGCTGAACTTGACGCCCTGGTGGAGCTTGAAGGTCCAGGTCTTACCGTCGGGCGAGACGGTCCAGGATTCGGCCAGCGCCGGAACGGGCTTCAGTTCCTTCGGATCGAGATCGACCAGCTTGTTGTAGACGGCATAGATGCCGTAGGCATTGTCGTCGGTGGGCTGGAAGGCAGGATCGAAGCCGATATTCGGCAGCCCGCTTTCCGTGCCGATAATGCGCACGCATTCTTTCGCCAGCGCTGCCGTGCTGCAGGCGGTGGCAATCAGCAGCGCTATGGCCGCTGTCCGGATCGGATATCTCATCGGTAGCCTCCCTTGCCTTGTGGCGTTATCGCCGGCTCTCAGGAGGCATAGCGTCCGCCCCTGTTCTTCCCCGGAGAAGCGCTCTTTCGACACCGGCGTCCTGGTCGGGCCTGCGTGCCGGCGCGCGCTCCGCCTGCCGGACTTTCAGGGGCGACTATACAAGAACAGGACGTTTTGTCTATATTAGACAGTCAATGTAATCCGACGCCCGGAGACGCGAACGCCCGGAGCGCTGGAACGCTCTATGTCCAGTAATATAAGCAGCTTTGAACCGCATCGATTGATTGGTCCAGGGGATGCGAGTAGAACTCCGGCAGCGCGCGACAATCACGAATAGTGGACGATATGTCTAAGAACAGACGGCCGAACACGACACCCCTCGCGACCTATGTGCCGATCGCCGAGGCGCTGGCCGTCCTGTTCGGGCCGCATGTCGAGGTGGTGCTGCATGATCTGCGCAGCGGCAAGATCGCGCATATGGCCAATGTCTGGTCCGGACGGAAGGTCGGCGATGAATCGCTTGTCGATCTCGACATCTCCGACTTCAGCGACGGCGTCGGCGTTCTCGGTCCCTACGAGAAGGCGGGGCCGGGCGGCGAGCGTCTGCGCTCGATCACCGCGGTGCTGCGCGACGATGTGGGCACCGCGATCGGGTTGCTCTGCGTCAATCTCGATCTCTCGGGCCTGGACGCCGCGACCAAGCTGATCGCCGATCTCTTTCCCTTCGACACACTGGTGCCGCGCCCCGAGATGCTGTTCCGCAAGGATTGGCGGGAGCAGGTCAATCTGGTGATCCGCGAGTTCCTGCTGACCCATCGCAAGACGATCCAGCGTCTTGACAAGACCGAGCGCGAGGAATTGATCGCCGAAATCGAGAGCCGCGGGCTGCTCGAGATGCGCCACGCCTCGCAATATGTGGCGGCCCAGCTCGGCATTTCGCGCGCGACGCTCTATAACGCGCTCGGCCGCGCGCGCAAGGAACCGCAGCGCGCGAAGGCGTAACCGCCGCCCCTACTGCCCGACGGCGCCCTTCAGCGTCTGCAGCACCGCCGCCAGCAGCGTGTCGCTGTGCGGCACCTCGGCGTCGGCTTGCTGCGCATCGAGGCCTTTCCGGGCGACGGCGAGCTTGATCAGCCGGTTCTCGTCGGGCGCCAGGATCATATAGTCCGCCACATAGGCATTCTGGGGGTTGGCGCGCCGGCAGACGGTGTGGATGCGCCGCGCCGGAAATCCGGCCTTGCCGCTCAGATCCTCGATGCGGGAGTCGAATACGCCCCGGCAGCTGGCGGAATCGTTGAACAGCGTCAGGGTGCTGGTCATGCCGACGAGATAGGGCATCGGCACGTGGCGCTGGGTGAATTCATAGCCGGAGAGGCCGCCGCCGGAACGGTCGGAATCGAGCCAGAAGAGGGGGAAGCCCGGCGCCATCTTCTTGCGCTCCGCATCCGGCAGGATGCGCGCGTTGGTGACGCCGGCCTTCGCCAGCAGGCCATTGGCGAGATCGGTCAGGACCGCGGGTTCGATCGGGCTGAACTGCGCGGTGCTGGTGGGGCCGTGGCCGACCGCCTGCGTGGTGCCGTCGTCGGCCGGGACGGGAATCCCGGCGCCGAAGGGATCGCCGACGGCCTGGTTGCCGTAATTGCTGAAGCCCATCTCGCGCATGGTGCAGGCGAGGAGCCGCTGCAGGCCGCGATTGACCTGGCTCAGGGGATAGACCATGGACTCGCCCGTCGCCGGATTGACCGCGATGCGGGTCCCGATCCGCAGCCGCTGATAGATCGCGCCCGGATTGTCGAAGGTCATGCCGGCGGTGTTCGCGTCGTAATTGGTCAGGAGCGCCGGCAGCGGCGGATATTCGCCGACGATGATCTCGGCCGATTCCGCTTGGCCCCTCTTCAGGTCGGCATGCTTGTTGGTGAAGCTGACGACGAAGCTGCCATCCTTGGCGTTCGAGAAGGTGACGAACTCGCCGGTCACGAACTCGGTCGTCATCGAGCAGCGCATGAAGCTGCCGCTCTCGTCATAGCGGGCGCCGCCGTCCCAATGGCCGATGGTGAACTGGTCGGCCGCCTGGGCCGCCGGGCTGAGGAGGAGGAGCAGGGCGGCGGTCGGCAAGGCACGCATCGGGGGCGACTCCGAGCCATGGAGGGGGATCTGGACGCCGTCGCTTTTAGCACGGTCCGGGTCCCGATGCCCGGTGGTGAAAATGGGCGGCTGCGCCCTTCCTCCGGTTCTCCCGCGCCCCGCCCCTCAGACGGTCCTACTCGCCGGCTTCGCCCTTCAGCGTCTGGACGGCCGCCGCCAGGAGCGCGTCGCTGTGGGGCGCTGTGCCGTCCCTGTCATGGCCGTCGAGACCTCGCCGCTGGACCGCGAGCTTGACCAGGCGATCCGCGCCCGGCGCGAAGATCAGGTAGTCAGCCATATAAGCGTTCTGCAGGTCGGGGCGCTGGCAAACCGTATGAATGCGCCGCGTGGGAAATCCCGCCTTCGTCGTCAAATCCTCGATCCGTGAATCGAATACGCCCTGGCAGCTGGCGGCGTCGTTATAGAGCGTCAGGGTGCCGGTCATCCCCACCAGGAGCGGCATAGGCGCATGCGACGAGGTGAACTCATAGCCCACCAGGGCCCCGCCGGTGCTCTTGGAATCGACCCAGAGGAGCGGGAATCCCGGCGCGAAATTCTGGCGCTCCTCGGCGCTCAGGAA
>NZ_JBOHKS010000126.1:0-3751 GCF_050729195.1 Hypericibacter sp. | reverse complement strand
GGCGTCGCCCAGGCCAACGACATGTGGCAGAGCTGCGAGCTCGCCGTGTCATCGCGGATGCGGCTCTCGATGCGCGAATGCATGGAAATGCGCCATACCGAGCTGATGGCGCGCACCAACCGCCAATTCTGGGACGAAACCGGCGGGTCGTAAGCCCGCGCGACAAGCGGGCCGGCACCGCCTTCATTCGATGAGAGGAAGACACCCATGAACCGCATTATTGCCCTCGCCGGCGCGGTATTGATCACCGGGCTCGCCGCGGGCTCGGCCCACGCCAACCCGCAAGTGCTCGGCATCGTCGCCAGCCTCGAGCCGCAGCCCATGACCTGCGACGCGAGCGGTTGCCGCGTCGAGCTCACCTCCTTCTGTCTGGAGCAGGAGCGGCATAACCCGCTCCCCGGGCAGGTGTATCTGCCGATGCAGGACGCCGATATCCGTCTCGTCGGCACCCTGGCCGACGGCACGTCGGTGAGCCTGCCGGCCGCGCCCTATCTCAACTTCACCACGGCGCGCGGCTTCACGGCACTCCAGGCCAGCATCGATCCGGCGACCTACGAGAAGCTCGGCCTCGCCAGTGCCGCGATCGTCGTCGGGCAGCAGGTGTCGTTGATTCCCCAGGACGAGGCGACCGATCCGCAACCCCATGTCGCCGAGGAGATCGCGCTCGCGACCGGCCCCAACCGGCTCACCGCGGAGCAATTCTATGACGACCACAGCGCCAACTCGGACGCGCTGCGCCTCAGCAACGCGATGATCAATGCCCTGCCCGTGGGCTATCACCGCGAGGACAGCGACGGGCGCATCTGGAACGCGCCGCAGGTCGTCTCGCTCTCGACGAAGGTCGATCCCGCGGGCCTCGCCGAGACCGCGAAGATGCATGCCGACTGCCAGATGAAGGTCGACGTCACCCACCATGTCGACAGCATGCGCGCCTGCATGCAGGAATCGCACGACATCCTGTCGCTGCGGCAGAACATCGATTTGTGGGAGGCGATCGGGGGATCGTAAGCCAAGGAAGACAACCGGGCCGACGCCGCTTTCACCCGCGTCCGAGGAAGAAGCCATATGAATCGTTACGGCATGCTGGCCGGCGCCGCCTTGACGGTGGGGCTGGCCTCGGGTTCGGCCAAAGCCGATCCGCAGGTGCTCGGCATTGTCGCCAGCCTCGAGCCTCAGCCCTTGACCTGCGACGAGAGCGGCTGCCATGCCGATCTCACCGCCTTCTGCCTCGAGCGGGAGCGTCACAACCCATTGCCGGGCCAGGTCTATCTGCCGGTGGCGAACGCCGACATCAGGGTGATCGGCCTTCATGCCGACGGCTCTACCATCACTCTACCGACCACACCCTATCTGCAATTCACGACCCGCCGCGGCTTCACCTCGATCGAGGCCAGCCTCGATCCGACGATCTACAGAGCGCTCGGCCTGATCGGCGCCTCGATTTTCGTAGGCCAGCGGGTTTCGCTGCTACCCGAGGCGGATGCGAGGGACACCGATCCGCGTCTGGCCGAGGAGATCGCACTTGCCACCGGCCCGAACCGTCTCACGGCGCAGCAGTTCTATGACGATCACGGCGCCGATTCCGATGCGCTGCGGCTGACCAGTGCGATGATCAACTCGCTGCCGACCGGCTATCGGCGCGAGGATAGTGACGGGCGGGTCTGGGCAGCGCCCCAGGTGGTCTCGCTCGAAACCAAGGTCGACCCGGCGGGTCTGGCCGAAGCCGCCCAGATGCATGCGGACTGCCAAGTCAAGGTCGATGTCACGCATCATGTCGATTCCATGCGCGCCTGCCTCGAAGGCTCGCATGACCGGCTTTCGTTGCGCCAGAACATCGATCTCTGGAACGCGATCGGGGGGAGCTGAGCATCCCGATGAAGGGTCGCCGATTGCCAGTCCCGCGCTGAAGCGATAGGTCTGAAGGTTCAGCCACACTGCAGCATTGACTGCTCTCCAGGCTGGACGCCCGCCGATGGCGGGCTTCCAAAATCCGCCGAGGAGGATCGCTGAATTATGAGTACTCAAGGTGACAATCTCGATTGGCTACAGAGCTGGTACGCCACGCAATGCAACGGCGTCTGGGAGCACAGCTGGGGCATTAAAATCGGTAACATCGACAACCCTGGATGGACGATCGACATCGATATAAGAGACACGAAACTCGAAGGCGAGCGGCTAAGCGCCATTGATATCAATAGATCAGAAGGCGATTGGTACCATGTCGCCTGCAATGGCCAGAAATTCCATGGAGTGGGTGGCGCTAAAAACCTTGGCGATATATTGCAGGTCTTCAAAGAATTTGTTGAAGGACACTGAGTGAGCGCGAGCACGATGAAGATTCTCGAAGGCGGATGTCTCTGCGGTGCGGTGCGCTATCGCGTCGAGGGGGCGCCGAGATGGTCGGCGCATTGCCATTGCAAGGACTGCCGGCGCGCGAGCGGGGCGCCGTTCGTGACCTATGCGGGCTTCCTGCCGGCGCGGCTGCAATGGACCAAAGGCCGGCCCAAGGACTTCAACTCCTCGCCCGGGGTCACGCGCAGTTTCTGCGCGACCTGCGGCTCGCCCCTCGCCTATGAGGGCGACCGCTGGCCGGACGAGATCCATATCCATGTCGGCACGCTGGACCATCCCGAGGCAATCCAGCCCCAGGTCCATGTCTATACTGTCCACCAGATCCCCTGGCTGCAGCTGGCCGACGGGCTGCCCAAGGTGCCGATGCCGCCCAGCGAGGCGAAGAAGAAATAGTCTGGCAACGGCCCGCCCCGGCACCAAACTCGAGATCATCATGATGGGCGAGCGCGACAAGACGACCATGGTCGTGGAATCGTCCTGGGATTCGGACAACACCCGCCTGCGCGCCCGAGGCTTAGCAGGCATGATGTAACGAAAGAGGGCCCGGAGCGGTTATGCTTTCGGCCCTTTCCTTTTTTGCGCCGATAGCTGGGCCGTCATCCTTCGCGCTATGATGCGAGGCAGTGGATATGGTGGAACAAGGCCCATGCAAAACCTCGCCTCGATATTCCTCGCAGCGGTTTCCATAGCGACGCTCTCATCCCCAGCCTTCGCCGGCGGTGGCGCTAACCAGAAGACCGATCCCTGCCTGCTGGTGACGCCGGCCGAGATCGGCCAGGCGCTGCAGGACAAGGTCGGCAACGGCCAGAGCAGCGGCGCCGGCGACTGCAATTATCGCGGCGCCAGTGGCTACGATTCCCAGGTGACGGTCGCGGTCGACGAGAATCCCGGCCGCGCCGAGTTCTTCGCCAGCCAGGCCTCGCAAAGCAACGTCAAACGCTTCGACATCGCCGATGGCGCCTACGTCTTCGATTCACCGGCGGGCTTCACCGCCGTGACGCTGCTCAAGGGCCAGACCCTGGTGACGATCACGCTCAGCAAGCCCAACCTCGCCCAGCGGCTGGACGCCACCGTGGCCCTGGCCCAGCAGGCGGCCGCCCGGCTCGGCACCGATGCCGCCGCCCATCGCGAGCCGGGCCTCGAGGCGCTGGTGGGCGAGTGGTACGCCGATGCGGGCGACCCCAACCGCGGCACCCGCGAGGTCCGCCGCTGGATCATCAAGAAGAACGGCGACTGGGTCATGACCATGGCGCCGGAGCATTCGGGCTCCCTCACCGCGCAGGACGGGCAGTGGCAGGTGGATTCGCCGCAGGAGCATTTCAGCGGCAACTACAAGACCAACGGCAAGGACGGCCTCATCACCCAGGGCGATGTCGCGGCCGAATGGGTCCGGGTGCCG
>NZ_JBOHKS010000125.1:0-32186 GCF_050729195.1 Hypericibacter sp. | reverse complement strand
CGAGATCGCCGATGCGACCAAGCTGCTGCGCCGTCAGCGCGAGCAGGTGAAGTTCTATTGGTCGGACAACTCGACGGTCGAGCAGGGCCTGTCATCGGGCGAGCTTGTTGCCGCCTATGCCTGGAACGATTCCGTGCGCCGCCTCACCAAGCAGGGGGTGCCGGTCGCCTATATGGATCCGAAAGAGGGCATGCGGACCTGGGTCTGCGGGCTGGTGCTGCCGAAGAATGGCGGCAACGAGGATCTGGCCTATGACTTCATCAATGCCTTCACCTCGGCGGAGACCGGCGCCGTCATGCTCGACGAGTTCGGCACCGGCCATGTGAACCAGAAATCCTTCGGCATGGTCAGCAAGGAAACACTGGATTCACTGGGTCTCGACGATCCGACCGCGATGATGAAGCGCACGGTCTTCCTGCGCGCCGTCAATATCGATCGCGAGCAGAAATACAACGAGGTCTTCAACACCGTGAAGGCCGGCGGCTGAGATGCCGCCCGGCCGCTCCCTCGGGAGCGGCCGACCCTCAGCAGGGCAGCCTTGCGCCGCCGACCGGGCACGTTCTAGGGTAATGCCTGGCCGGCGGACCCAAGGCGCTTTTCGGGAAAGCGCTTCGTCCGGCCTCTCTCGCTGTTCCAGACCACGGCGAACACGCCTGATCAACGCCAGCCGCTCAGCTGGGGGCCGATGTTCGACGCCGTTTTGCCGTCTGATTCTCCTGGCTTAGGGGTTGCGGAGCGCTTGCCGCGCGCCGAGGGAGCGGTGCGTCTCGCCTTCAAGCGCCAGGAATCGACGACGGTCCTCGACCGGCTCTATCAGCAAGGGGCGGCGCGGGTGCGCCTGCCGAACCCGCCCGCGGGCGAGCCGCCGCTGGCCGTCCTGCTCAACATGGCCGGTGGCGTCACGGGCGGCGACCGGCTCCGTCACGACATTCACCTGGCGCCCTCGACGGACGCGGTCGTCACCAGCCAGGCGGCGGAACGCGTCTATCGAAGCATGGCCGGCGAAGCCCGGATCGAGAACCGGATCACGCTCGACAGCGGGGCGCGGCTCGACTGGCTGCCGCAGGAGACGATCCTGTTCGATCGCGGCCGCCTCGAGCGCCGTTTCACCGCCGATCTCGGGGCCGGTGCCGTGCTTCTGGCCGTCGAAGCGCTGATCCTGGGGCGGCGGTCCTCGGGCGAGACAGTCCGGCAGGGCCTGATCCAGGATAGCTGGCGCATCCGCCGCGAAGGCAAGCTCGTCTTCGCCGACGGCTTGCGCCTTGGCGGCGATTGGGTCGCAAAGACGGCCCGCGCGGCGATCTTCGGCAATGCGACGGCCATGGCCACGCTGTTTCTGGTCTCCGGCGATGCCGAAGCCTGGCTCGATCCCCTGCGTCGGGTCTTGAGGACGCTTCCCTGCGAGAGCGGCGCCAGCGCCTGGAATGGCATGCTGGTAGCGCGTTTCCTCGGCGCCGATGGGTTTCATCTGCGCGAGAGCCTGACGGCGGCGCTCGGCGTCCTGCGCGGCGCCCGCCTTCTGCCGCGCACCTGGCTCTGCTGATTGTCGGAGGATCGATGAACCTGACGCCGCGTGAGAAAGACAAACTGCTGATCGCCATGGCCGCGATCGTCGCGCGCCGGCGCCTGGAGCGCGGCGTCAAGCTGAACTATCCCGAGGCGATCGCCCTCATCAGCGATTTCGTGACCGAGGGTGCCCGCGACGGGCGGGCCGTGGCCGATCTGATGGAAGCGGGGGCCCACGTGATCGCGCGTCAACAGGTGATGGAGGGGGTGGCGGAAATGATCCATGACGTGCAGGTCGAGGCGACTTTTCCCGACGGGGTCAAGCTCGTCACCGTCCACCAGCCGATCCGCTGAGGCGCGCCATGATCCCCGGCGAGATCTTCACGAAAGCGGGCGAGATCGAGCTCAATGCCGGCGCCGACGTCATCACGCTGCGCGTGGCCAACAGCGGCGACCGGCCGATCCAGGTCGGCAGCCACTACCATTTCTTCGAGACGAACCCGGCCCTGACCTTCGATCGCGACAAGGCGCGCGGCCGGCGCCTCGACATCGCCGCCGGCACGGCGGTGCGGTTCGAGCCGGGCCAGGAACGCGATGTGCGTCTGATCCCGGTCGGCGGCGCCCGGCGGATCTTCGGCTTCAACGGCCGCATCATGGGATCGCTCGAGTGAGGACATCATGCCGGTGAAAATCGCACGCCGCGCCTATGCCGACATGTTCGGCCCCACCACGGGCGACCGGGTCCGTCTGGCCGATACCGACCTGATCCTCGAGGTCGAGGAGGACCGCACGATCTATGGCGAGGAAGTGAAGTTCGGCGGCGGCAAGGTGATCCGCGACGGCATGGGCCAGTCGCAGCGCTCGCGGGCCGAGGGCGCGGTCGATACCGTCATCACCAACGCGCTGATCCTGGACCATTGGGGCATCGTGAAAGCCGATGTGGGGTTGCGCGACGGCCGCATCGCTGCGATCGGCAAGGCGGGCAATCCGGATCTGCAGCCGGGCGTCGATATCGTGATCGGGCCCGGCACCGAAATCATCGCCGGGGAAGGCAAGATCCTGACCGCGGGCGGCATCGACGCCCATATCCATTTCATCTGCCCGCAGCAGATCGAGGAGGCGCTGGTCTCGGGCGTCACCACCATGCTTGGTGGGGGCACCGGCCCGGCCACAGGCACCAGCGCCACCACCTGCACCCCGGGCCCCTGGCATCTGGCGCGGATGCTGCAGGCGGTCGAAGGCTTCCCGATGAATCTGGGTCTGGTCGGCAAAGGCAATGCCAGCCTGTCGGAAGCTCTGATCGAGCAGGTGAGGGCGGGGGCCTGCGCCCTCAAGCTGCATGAGGATTGGGGCACCACCCCGGCCGCCATCGATTGCTGCCTCTCCGTCGCCGACAAGTTCGACGTGCAGGTGATGATCCATACCGACACGCTCAACGAGTCCGGCTTCGTCGAGAACACGATCGCTGCCTTCAAGGGCCGCACCATCCATGCCTATCACACCGAAGGCGCCGGCGGCGGCCATGCGCCGGACATCATCAAGCTGGCGGGCCTCGCTCACGTCCTGCCGTCTTCCACCAACCCGACGCGACCTTTCACCATCAACACGGTGGAAGAGCATCTCGACATGCTCATGGTCTGCCATCATCTCGATCCCTCGATCCCCGAGGATGTCGCCTTCGCGGAATCGCGCATCCGGCGCGAGACCATCGCCGCCGAGGACATCCTTCATGATCTGGGGGCCTTCTCCATCATCTCCTCCGACAGCCAGGCCATGGGACGGGTGGGCGAAGTCCTGATCCGCACCTGGCAGACCGCCGACAAGATGAAGAAGCAGCGGGGCCGCCTGCCCGAGGAGAAAGGCGATAACGACAACCGGCGGATCAAGCGCTATATCGCGAAATACACGATCAATCCGGCGATCGCGCAGGGGATCTCGGCCCATGTCGGCTCGATTGAGCCCGGCAAGCTTGCGGATCTGGTGCTCTGGCGGCCGGCCTTCTTCGGCGTGAAGCCCGACCTGATACTGAAATGCGGTGTCATCGCCATGGCGCCGATGGGTGATCCGAACGCGTCGATCCCGACACCGCAGCCGGTTCATTACCGCCCGATGTTCGGCGCCTTCGGCCGCCTGGTCGCCGAGAGCGCGGTCACCTTCGTTTCACGCGCGGCGCTGGACGCGGATATCGGCCGGAGCCTGGGCCTCTCGAAGACGCTGCTCGCGGTCGAGAACACGCGCGCCGGCATTTCCAAGGCCAGCATGATCCATAACGATGCGACGCCCGAGATCGAGGTCGATCCCGAGACCTACGAGGTCCGCGCCGACGGCTTGCTGCTGACTTGCGAGCCGGCGAGCGAGCTGCCCATGGCCCAGCGTTATTTCCTGTTTTGAGGTCCATCATGATTCGAGCCATCGAAGTCCAGCCCGCCGGCCAGTGGCACGGTCCCGCCGTCGACAGCGTCACGCTCGACTATCAGGGGCGCCATCGCCGGCGCATCGCCATGGCCGGCAGCAAGGGCACGCGCTTCCTGCTCGATCTCGGCCGCGCCACCCCCTTGCGCGAGGGCGATGGCCTGCTGCTGGAGAGCGGCAGCATCGTCGCCGTCCATGCGGCGGCGGAGCCGCTGCTGGAGATCGGCTGCGCCCGGATTGCGGATCTGGTGCGGATCGCCTGGCATCTCGGCAACCGGCATCTGCCGACCCAGCTCTGCGGCGATCGCCTGCGGATCCGGGCGGATCATGTGATCCGCGAGATGGTTGAATCGCTGGGTGCAGAGGTGAGGGCGATCCAGGCGCCGTTCGATCCCGAAGGCGGCGCCTATGGCCACTTCCATGCGCCTCATGGCCATCATGATGAGCCTGAAACCGTGACGCCGCTGATCCAAGCTGTCGGAAATCCGAAGATCGGCGAGTTCCATGACTGACCGCTCGCTCTACCGGCTGATGGCGTGGCTGTCGCCGTCCTATCCGGTGGGTGCCTTCAGCTATAGCCACGGGCTCGAATGGGCGATCGAGGCGCATGATCTGCGCCGGCCGCAAGCCATTGCGGATTGGATCGAAGACATCCTGCGCTTCGGCGCCGGTCGTAGCGACGCGATCTTGTTTGCCCATGCCCATCGCGCCATCGGACGCGAGGACGAGGACGCGCTGTTCGAGGCAATCGAATTGGCGCGGGCCTTTCAGTCCTCGCGCGAGCGGGCGCTCGAGAGCCTGGCGCAAGGCGAGGCATTCCTTCGCGCCACCCGCGCGGCCTGGCCGATCCCGGCGCTGGATCGGCTGACAACCGATCTCGGGGAGATCGCCTATCCGGTCGCGGTGGGCGTTGCGGCGGCCGGCCACGGGATCGCGTTGATGCCGGCGCTGCAGGCCTATCTCCAATCCTTCGCCGCCAATCTGGTCTCGGCCGCGGTCCGGTTGATCCCCCTGGGCCAGACGGCGGGGTTGCGGCTGGTGGCCGCGCTCGAGCCGGTCATCGAAGAAGTGCGCGAGGACGCCGAGGCGGCGCCCTTGACAATGCTGGGCGGCTGCGCCCTCCGTGCCGACTTGGCATCGATGAATCACGAAACCCAGGAGACGAGGCTGTTTCGCACATGAGCAACTCGAACAACGGACCCTTGAGGGTCGGGATCGGCGGGCCCGTCGGCAGCGGCAAGACCGCCTTGATGGACGCGCTCTGCAAGTCGATGCGCGACCATTACGACATCGCGGCGATCACCAACGACATCTACACCAAGGAGGACGCCGAGTTCCTCAATCGCTCGGGCGCCCTGGCATCCGAGCGGATCATGGGTGTCGAGACGGGTGGCTGCCCGCATACGGCGATCCGCGAGGATGCCTCGATCAATCTGGCGGCGGTCGCGGCGATGCAGGCGCGGTTCCCCCGGCTGGACCTGATCCTGATCGAATCGGGCGGCGACAATCTCGCCGCGACCTTCAGCCCCGAGCTGGCCGACATCACGATCTATGTCATCGATGTGGCAGCGGGCGACAAGATCCCGCGCAAGGGCGGACCCGGCATCACCCGCTCGGACCTCTTGGTGATCAACAAGATCGACCTCGCGCCGCTGGTGGGGGCGAGCCTGGAGGTGATGGACCGCGATGCCCGGCGCATGCGTGGCGAAAGGCCGTTCCTTTTCACCAACATCAAAGCCGGACAAGGCGTGAGCGCCGTCCGCGATTTCCTGACCCGGGCGGGCGGCCTGGCGAACAAGGCGGCCGAATAGGGTTCGGGCCGATCACAAACTTGTAACCGCGTCGGCCGTCATATCTGGTTGACGGGCAACTGGCGACCTATGTGATCCTCAGCGACAACGAATTTTCGGCGGAGGATTCAATGCGTCAGGACGTCATCGATCTCTACGATGCCTTTACCCACAGCAAGATGGGCCGGCGGGTCTTCATGGAACGCATGACGAAGCTGACCGGCAGCGCCGCCGCGGCTCTGGCCGCGGTCAAGCTGCTGCAGCCCGATTCCGCCGCGGCCGCCATGATCGCCGAGAACGATCCGCGCCTCGCCATCGACACCGTGACCATCGATGGAGGCCCCAAGGCCTATTGGGCCAAGCCCGCCGGCGGTGGCAACTCGCAGCCGGGCGTCGTCGTGATTCACGAGAACCGAGGGCTTACGCCCTACATCCAGGACGTCGCCCGTCGCGCGGCAGTCGAAGGGTTCTCGGCCCTGGCGCCCGATCTTCTGAGTGCGTCGGGCGGCACGCCGTCGGACCCCGACCAGGCGCGCGACATGATCGGGACACTCGCGCCGACGCAAACGGTCGAGGATATACGCACCACCATCAGCTGGCTGCGTTCGCGGCCCGACAGCAACGGAAAAGTGGGCCTCGTTGGCTTCTGCTGGGGCGGCGGCATGGTCAATCTCGTGGCCGAAGCGGAGCCGACATTGGATGCCGCCGTGGCATTCTACGGACCCACGCCGCCGCTCGAACAGGTGGCGAATATCCGCGCGCCCTTGCTGCTGCATTATGCCGGGCTCGATGAGCGCGTCGATGCCGGGATCCCGGACTATCGCAAGGCGTTGGACGACGCCGGCGTGAAATACGACCTCTACATGTATGACGGCGTCAATCACGCCTTCCACAACGACACCTCGGCCGAGCGTTATTCGCCCGAGGCCGCCAAGCTGGCCTGGCAGCGCACCATCGATTTCTTCAAGGCCCACCTGGTCTGAGGCCGGTGCTCCCGCCTAGCCCGCGGCGCGCAGGCTCCGGTTGGCCGACCCGCCCAGCGACGCCGACAGTTTGTCGGCGTGACGCCGGACGATCTGGCCCAGCTCGTCGATCCGGCCGTTTTCCTGCCGTGGTTTCAGGCCGGTGACGCTGATGGCGCCGGTGGCGGTGCCGGCACGGTCATAGACGCAGGCGCCGACGCAGATCACGCCTTCGACATCTTCCTCGTCATCGACGGCATAGCCCCGCTCATGGACGGTGGTGAGCTCGCGCAGCATCGCAGCGAGGGTGGTGATCGTGTGCGGCGTGCGCCGCGGCAGGCCGGTCTGGCGCAGGATCGCTTCGGCATCGCGCCGCGGCATCGCGGCCAGCATGGCCTTGCCGACGGCCGAGCAATGCGGCGATTCACGCCTTCCCAGCGCATCGCCGAAGCGCACCGTCCCCGGCCCGTCGACGCGTCCCACCACGACTGCATAGGCGCCGTCCAGAACGGCGACACGCGAGGTCATGCCGGTTTCCTCAGTCATCTCGCGCAGGATCGGCAGCGCCAGGTCGGAAAGCGAAAGATTGGCCACGGCAAGCTCGCCCAGCCGCGCCAGGGTCAATCCCAGCCGGTAGCGCCGGCTCTGGCCTTCGCCGACATCGGCGATGACGCCATGCGCCAGGAGCGTCTGCAGGATGGCATAGGTCGCCGCCTTCGACAGCGTCAGGTCGCGGGCGAGATCGCTCAGCCGCGCACCGTCGCGGCCTTGGCGCGCGATCAGCTCCAGCAGATCCAGGGCTCGGCCCAGGCTTTGCACCCGGTAACGTTCGTCGGTCATGACACCCGCTTGTCAGATTTCGGACCTGCCGGCCCGTGCTAGGCTGGCTCGCTCGCGTTTTCGACCGCGTCTGTTGACTTCGCTCGGACCGGCCACTTACTCTATTAGCAATACAAAACCACGTTCGGCAATACCGAACCAGTACGAAGCTCCTTCGCCATCAGGGAGCGGGGCAGGAGGCAGGGCGCATCATGGCGGACAAGCCGAAGAAGTTGCGATCCACCGATTGGTTCGGCGGCGAAGGCAAGAACGCCTTCATGCACCGGAGCTGGATGAAGAATCAGGGCCTGCCGGCCGACCAGTTCGACGGCCGCCCCGTGATCGGCATCTGCAACACCTGGTCCGAGCTCACCCCCTGCAACGCGCATCTGCGCGACATCGCCGAGCGCGTGAAACGCGGCGTCTACGAAGCGGGCGGTTTCCCGCTCGAATTTCCCGTGATGTCGCTGGGCGAGTCCAATCTGCGCCCCACCGCGATGCTGTTCCGCAACCTCGCCAGCATGGATGTCGAGGAATCCATCCGCGCCAATCCGATCGACGGGGTGGTGCTCCTGGTGGGCTGCGACAAGACCACGCCGGCCCTGCTGATGGGGGCGGCGAGCTGCGACATCCCCGCGATCACCGTGTCGGGCGGCCCGATGCTGAACGGCGACTATCGCGGACAGAAGATCGGCTCCGGCACCCATGTCTGGCGCGTCTTCGAGGATGTGAAGGCGGGCAAGATCTCGACGGCCGACGCGCTGGCGGCCGAGCAGGGGCAGAGCCGCTCGCCCGGTCATTGCATGACCATGGGCACGGCCTCGACCATGGCCAGCATGGTGGAAGCGCTCGGCATCGGCATGACCGACAATGCCGCTTTGCCGGCGGTCGATGCGCGCCGGCGCGTGCTGGCGCAGATGGCCGGCCGGCGCATCGTCGACCTGGTTCGCCAGGACGTGAAGATGTCGAAGATCCTGACGCGCGCGGCGTTCGAGAACGCGATCCGCGTCAACGGCGCCATCGGCGGCTCGACCAACGCCGTCATCCATCTGATTGCGGTCGCAGGCCGGCTTGGCGTCGAGCTTTCGCTTGATGATTGGGATCGCCTGGGCCGCGACGTTCCCACCATCGTCGATCTGATGCCCTCGGGCCGCTTCCTGATGGAAGACTTCTGCTATGCGGGCGGCCTCAAGGTCGTTATGCGGGCCCTGGCCGAGAAGGGCCTGCTCCATCTCGATGCGATGACGGTGACCGGCGAGACCGTCGGCGAGATCGTGCGCGACGTGCCGAACTACAATCCCGAGGTCATCCGCGGCTTCGACAATCCGCTGACGGAACATGGCGGCATCGCCGTGCTGCGCGGCAATCTCTGCCCGCAGGGCGCGGTCCTGAAGCCCTCGGCCGCCAGCGAGCATCTGATGCGCCATCGTGGCCGGGCGGTCGTGTTCGAGAATATCGAGCATTACCATGCGCGGGTCGACGATCCGGCGCTCGATATCGACGAGAACTGCGTGATGGTGCTGAAGAATTGCGGGCCCAAGGGTTATCCCGGCATGGCCGAGGTCGGCAATATGGGGCTGCCGACCAAGGTCCTGAAGAAGGGTATCACCGACATGGTGCGCATCTCGGATGCGCGCATGAGCGGCACCGCCTATGGCACGGTCGTGCTGCATACAGCACCGGAGGCCGCGATGGGCGGACCGCTGGCGCTGGTGCGCGACGGCGACATGATCGAGCTCGACGTGCCGGCGCGCCGGCTGCATCTCGAGGTCTCCGATGCCGAACTGGCCGAGCGGCGCAAGAGCTGGGTCCCGCCCGAGCCGCCGCAGGGGGGCGGCTATCAGCGGCTCTATGTCGACCATGTGCTGCAGGCCGATCGCGGCTGCGATCTCGATTTCCTGGTCGGCAAGCGCGGCGCCGACGTTCCCCGTCACTCGCACTGAGGGCAGGGGATCATGAAAGGCGAGATGGAGAACGGCGCCATCTATCCGAGCCTCAAGGGCCGGGTGACCTTCATCACCGGCGGTGCCAGCGGGATCGGCGAGGGGCTGGTCGAACATTTCTGTGCGCAAGGCGCGCGGGTGACCTTCGTCGATATCGCGGCCGATGCGGGCCAGGCCCTGGTCGAGCGGATCAAGGCCAAGGGCCATGCCGCCCCGCGCTTCATCCGCTGCGACCTGAAGCAGATCGACCAGCTGCGCGCCGCCATCGACGAGACCGTCAAGCGCGACGGCCCGATCCGCGCGTTGCTGAGCAATGCCGGCAATGACGACCGCCATCGCACCGAGGACGTCACGGTCGAATATTGGGACGACCGGATGGCGGTCAATCTGCGCCACCAGTTCTTCGCCGCCCAGGCAGTACGTCCCCATATGCGCGACGCGGGCGGGGGCTCGATCGTGAATTTCGGCTCGATCACCTGGCTGGTCGGCGATGGCGATTGCCCGGCCTATGTGACCGCGAAAGCCTCGATCACCGGTATGACGCGGGCATTGGCGCGCGAGTTCGGCCCCGAACGGATAAGGGTCAATTGCATGATGCCCGGCTGGGTCATGACCGAGCGTCAGGTCAAGCTGTGGCTGACGCCGGAGGGCGAGAAGCAGCTCGCCGATCGGCAATGCCTGCCCGACCGGCTCTATCCGCCCGACATCGCGCGCATGGCGCTGTTCCTGGCGGCCGACGACAGCCGCATGTGCAGCTCGCAGAATTTCATCGTGGATGGCGGATGGGTGTGAGCGCGTGCCTGCGCCACTCTGTATCCGCCGGAAGAGGCAAAGATGCGTTTGATTCAGTATCGCGATAAGGACGGGCAGCGCCGGGTCGGCTGGGTCACGCCAGACGGCAACGGGGCCCGGCCGCTGTCGGGTGTGACGACCGTCTATGAACTGGCGCAACGCGCGATCGCGGCGGGCGGCAAGCTGGCCGATCAGGTCAAGAGCCTGGCCGAGGAGGCCTCGGTCGATTATGCGCAGCTGCTGGCCGAAGGCCGCGTGCTGGCGCCGCTCGATCATCCGGAGGCGGCGCGGTTCCTCATCACCGGCACCGGGCTGACCCATATCGGCAGTGCCGACGCGCGCAACAAGATGCACACCGCGACCCACGGCAATGACGCGCCGGAGTCGGATTCGATGAAGATCTTCCAGATGGGGCTGGAAGGCGGCAAGCCAGGGCCGGGGAAGATCGGCGCGCAGCCGGAATGGTTCTTCAAGGGCGTGGGGAGCTGTGTATTGGCGCCGGGCGAGCCTTTGCCTCTGCCGGGCTTTGCGCTGGCCGGGGCCGAGGAGCCCGAGATCGTCGGCCTCTATATCCTCGACGCGAACGGCCACCCCTGGCGCATCGGCTATGCGCTGGGCAACGAGTTTTCAGACCATGTGACCGAGGCGAAGAACTACCTCTATACGCAGCATTCGAAGCTGCGCGCCTGCTCGCTGGGCCCCGAGCTGCTGGTGGGCGAGCTGCCGCAGGATGTGCGCGGCAAGACCCGCATCTGGCGCAACGGCAAGGTGGTCTGGCAGGAGGATTTCCTGTCCGGCGAGGCGAACATGTCGCATTCGATCGCCAATCTGGAGCATTTCCATTTCCGCTATTCGATGTTCCGGCGGCCGGGCGACCTGCATGCCTATTTCTTCGGCGCCGCCGTGATGAGCTACTCTGCGGGCTTCAAGACCAAGCCCGGCGACGAATTCGAGATCGAGGCGCCGATCTTCGGCAAGGCGCTGAGGAACAAGATGGAATTGGTGCCCGACGAAGGGCTGGTGAGCGTCGCGGCACTCTGACGGCAAAGAACAATCAATCACCGCGTCTAGGGAGGACCGAAAAATGTTGAATAAGTGGCTGAAGCGGATCGGGCTCGTGATGCTCGTCGCCGCGACGGCAATCATGGCGCAGGCCGCTCAGGCGAAGGAGCTTCGCATCCTCGCCTGGCAGGGTTATGCCGACGACGATTGGGTCAAGGAGTTCGAGAAGCAGACGGGTGCTGACGTCAGCGTCGTCTTCATCGGCACCGACGACGAGATCTGGGCCAAGATCAAGGGCAGCGAGGGCAAGGACTTCGATCTGTTCGCCGTCAACACCGCCCAGCTCCAGCGCTATATCGATGCGGGTCTCACGACCCCTTACGACCTCAGCAAGATTCCGAACCTGAAAGAGGCGCTGCCGCGCTTCCGTGACCTGACCCAGGTCAATGGCGTGATGCGGGACGGCAAGGTCTATGCGATTCCGCTCTGCTTCGATTCGATCGGCCTGATCTACGACACCGACAAGGTGAAGCCGGCCCCGACCTCGATGGAGGTGCTGTGGGATCCGAAATACAAGGGCAAGGTGCTGGCCTATGACAATGGCGAGCATAACTTCTCCTTCACGGCGCTGACCCTCGGCATCCAGGATCCGTTCCACCTGACGCCCGAGCAGATGGAGCAGGTGAAGGCGAAGCTGATCGCGCTCAAGAAGAACGTGCTCAGCTTCTACACCACGGCCGACGAGGCGCTGCAGATCTACCAGAACAACGACGTGGCGCTGATCTGGGCCAATTACGGCCAGCAGCAGGTCAAGGCCATGACGGATGCGGGCGCGCATGTCGCCTATGTCAATGCGTCGGAAGGCGCCCTTGCCTGGCTCGATACCTGGGCGATGACCAGCGGCGTGCAGGACAAGGATCTGGCCGAGCAGTGGGTCAATTTCGTGCTGCAGAAGAAAATCGGCCAGCAGCTCTCCGAGCGGACCGGTTTCGGCAATACGGTCGTGCCGGCGCCGAGCGCGGGCGATAAGGACAAGCTGGTCTGGCTGCAAATGGTCGAAGATCCGCTGAAGCGTTCCGATATGTGGAACGAGATCAAAGCCGCTCCGTGACGCTGGGATCGCGCGCGCCTCGCCGGCGTCGGGGCGCGCGCGTGACCTTCATCGGCCCGACATGAAGACTTCCGGGATCCTGCTCGAGCTCCAGGGTGTGTCGAAATCCTACGGGGCCGTGAAGGTCCTGGAGGCGGTCGATCTCGCCGTGCGCGATGGCGAGTTCATCACCATCCTGGGGCCTTCGGGCTCGGGCAAGACCACGATCCTGCGCATGATCGGCGGCTTCACCCAGCCCTCCGCCGGTCAGATCCTGCTGGACGGGCAGGATATCGTCGCCCTGCCGATCAACCGGCGACCCTTCAACACCGTTTTCCAGGATTACGCTCTGTTCCCGCATATGACCGTGGCCGCCAATGTCGGCTATGGCCTGCGGGTGCGGGGCCAGGCGCGCGATGAGATCGCCCGAAGGGTCAAGGAAGCGCTCGCGCTGGTCCAGCTCGGCGACCTGGCGCAACGCTTCCCGTCGCAGATATCGGGCGGCCAGCGCCAGCGTGTGGCGCTGGCCCGCGCCATCATCTGCCAGCCGCGTCTCATTCTGCTGGACGAGCCGCTGGCGGCGCTCGACGTCGCCCTGCGCCGGCAGATGCAGGAGTTCCTCAAGGATATCCAGCGCCAGATCCGGACCACCTTCCTCTTCGTCACGCATGACCAGGAGGAGGCCATCGCCATGGCCGACCGGATCTGCGTGATGAATGACGGCCGGATCCTGCAGCTGGGAAGCGCGCATGATGTCTATTACCGCCCGGCCTCGGAGTTCGTGGCCCGCTTCTTCGGCGAGAACAATCTTATCGAGGGCCGGCTCGAGGAGAGCCAGGGGGAATGGCGCTGGATCGCCACGCCCATCGGCCGGCTGCGCTGCGCGGTCGACGGCCAGGTCGAGCTGGCGACGGCCGCGCCCGGACGGCGCGCCTTTGCGGTTTTCCGGCCGGAATCGGTGGCGGCAGGAACGCCGGCGCCGACCGACAATCAGGTCGAGGGCATGGTCACGCATGTCTCCTTCGGCGGTGCCAGCACCGCCATCACCTTGTCGGTGGGTGAGGGAGGTCGGACGCCGTTGCGCCTGCGCTGGCCCAGCCGGGCCGAAGGAGTCTCGATTTCGCCGGGACAACGTCTTGCGGCCTATTGGCGCCCGGTCGATTGCCGCCTGGTCCTGGCATGACCGCCGCCGCCCCGATCCTCGAGCCTGGGCGCTGGCGCGATCTGACGCTGGCGACCGCCGCCTATGTCTTGCCGGTCCTGTTCGTGCTGCTGCCGTTGGCGGCCTTTTTCGTCTACAGCTTCTTCAGTGTCCAGGGCGTCGAGCTCGTGCGCGAGCCGACGCTGCTTAATTATCGCCGCTTCTTCGCCGACGAGATCTATCTGCCGGTCTTTCTCAAGACCTGCCGGCTCTGCCTGGAGGTGGCGGGGCTGACGATCCTCTTGGGCTATCCGGTCGCCTATCTGCTGGCGGCGCTGCGCGGCCGCAAGAAATACATGCTGCTCCTGCTGCTGCTGGTGCCGCTGCTGCTGAGCTACATCATCAAGATCTACGCGATCCGCAGCATCCTGGGCGGCACCGGATTCCTCAACCGCTTCCTGCTCTGGACCGGAGTCATCGACGAACCCTCGATGCTGTTCGTCTATAATCTCAATGCGGTGCTGCTGACCCTGACGGTGCTGCTGCTGCCCTTCGCGATCCTGCCGATCTTCCTCTCGCTGGAGCGGATCCCGCGGCGCCTGCTCGAGGCTTCCGCGGATCTGGGCGGCAGCGGCTGGCAGACCTTTCGCATGGTGATCCTGCCCTTGAGCCTGCCGGGTGTGATCGCCGCCGCGACCTTCGTCTTCGTGCTGGCGCTGGGAGATTTCCTGACGCCGCAGATGGTGGGCGGCCAGAGCGGCTTCACCTTCGGGCGCATCATCTTCAGCCAGTTCGGCGCCGCCTTCAATTGGCCCTTCGGCGCCGCGCTCTCCGCCATCCTCGCGGTCGCCGTCATGGTCGCGATCGTGATCGGCGCGCGGTTCGGTAATCGGGCTGTGGCGCGCGGAGGCCCCGTATGATCGCGTCGCGCAGTGCCATGGTCGTGCTGGCCGGCCTGACCGGCTTCGTGTTCCTGCTGCTCTACGGGCCGCTGCTGCTCCCGATCGTCTCCTCCTTCTTCATGGTGAAGCAGGGCGCGATGCTGTGGGACCAGCCGACCTTGCAGGCCTATGCCACGCTGGCGCAGAACGAGGGCATCCTCGAGGCGCTGCGCAACACGGTGACGGTCGGGTTCTCGGCCGTGGTTCTTTCGCTCGCCATCGGCACCGGTCTGGCGCTCTATGTGAACAGCGGCGAGGGCGCCGGGCGCCAGTTCCTCCAGTTCCTGGTGTTCCTCCCGTTCCTGCTGCCGCCGATCATCATCGGGCTGTCGCTGCTGATCTTCTTCCGCGAGGTCGATTTCCCCCGCTCGCTGGTGACGGTCATCATCGGCCACACCGTCTTCGTGCTGGCGCTGGTTTATCGCATTGTCCTGGTGCGGCTGCAGGCACTGAGCCGAAGCCTGGTCGAGGCCTCCTATGATCTTGGCGCCAGCGGCTGGCAGACCTTCCGCCTCGTGCTGCTGCCCAATCTCACCGGCGCCATGGCCGGGGCGGCGGTCCTCGCCTTTGCGCTTTCTTTCGACGAGACCATGATCACCATCCTGGTCACCGGCACGCAGAACACCTTGCCGATCCGGCTCTGGGCGATGATGCGGCTGGGCTTTACCCCGGACATCAATGCGCTGGTGACTCTGATCCTGGCCTTCACCACCGCTCTCTGCCTGCTGGCGGCCCGCTACCTGACGCCACGCGAGCTCCTGGCCGAGGAGTCGTGACGCTGCGGCGAAGCCTGCATCCGACGGCTTTCAGGCCAGTGCGGTAAGGCCCCGCACGGCCAGCCATTCGGCTGCGATTTCCCCCTCGGCGATGGTCTCGGTCGGTCCTTTCAGCGTCACCTCTCGAAAACCGTCGTTGCTCGCCTGGAAGCCGATGGTGAGCAGGCCGCCGCCCGTCGGCAGGATCGACACCGGCGCCGCTGCGCCGAACCGCCGATGCGCAGCCAGGGCGACGGCGACCGAGCCCGTGCCGCAGGCGAGCGTTTCCATCTCCACCCCGCGCTCGTAGGTGCGCATGCGATAGCTGCCGTCGGGTCGCCGCGCCGCGAAATTGGCGTTCACGCCTTTGGGTGCGAAGGCCTCATGATGGCGGATTGCACGGCCGATCCCCTCGACATCCAGCCGTTCCAGAGCGTCGGGGGATTCGAGGAACGCCACCGTGTGCGGCACGCCGGTATCGATCACAAACAGGCCGAATTTCTGTCCGGCGATCGCCAGGGGCACGGAGCTCCGTTCGTCGCTCGGGATGGTCATCGCCAGCGTGACCTCGGCATTGTCGACGGTCGCTCGCACCAAGCCTGCGAGAGTCGCCATGCGCAGTTCCGTGCCGCGCCCGCGGTCCGGAGCGAGGCCCAGATCCACCGCTCGCCTTACGGCGCAGCGGGCTCCGTTGCCGCACATCTCGCCATCGGCGCCCGTTCGGTTGACATAGGTCATACGGAAATCGGCGGCGAGCCCGCCTTGACTCTCATCGCGCTGAATCAGAATCAGCCCGTCGCCGCCCAACCCCTTGTGCCGATCGCACAGCGCCAGCGCCAGTTCGGCGCGATGGGTCTGCAATCGCCCATCCCGGTCGTCGACGACTACAAAATCGTTGCCGCAACCATGCATGCGGGCGAACCGCAGCGGGCGCAAATGGGGGATGGCTCCTGAAGACGCTGATGTCATGTTGGATATCGGGGCAGGTCAATGTAATGTTACAGCAACATCGGGTGTCGCCCGCAAGAAAATGAATCGCTCAAGCGGTTTGGAATTGGACAGGGATTTCAGGGGATAGGCGCGTATGGCCGTATCCGTGCTTACTGCGGGTGAACGCAGGCGGCCATGGTATTTGCTCGCCCCGACTCTGCTTGCGCTGATTTTCCTGCTGCTGGTGCCGATCGGCATCATGTTCATCTACACCTTCTATGCCTTCAAAACCGCCGGGGTCGAGACGGCGGATCTCAATCTCGGCAATTGGCACGAGTTCTTCGGCGATCCCTACTATCACGGGTTCCTGTGGAAGACCGCGCGGGTCTCGACCATCACCGCGCTTCTCTGCGCGTTCATGGGGTATCCCGCCGCCTACTGCATCGCCATGACGCGCTTCCGGCACAAATGGCTGCTGCTGCTCCTGCTCATCGTGCCGTTCTGGATCAGCTTCACGATCCGGACCTTCTCCTGGGTCCATATCCTGGGCGAGCAGGGCGTCATCAACGTCACGCTGAAGTCGCTGGGCGTGATCTCCGAGCCGCTGCAGATGCTCTATACCGAGGGCGCGGTGATCATGGGCATGATCCATTTCCTGCTGCCCTACATGATCCTCAACGTCTATGTCAGCCTCGACGGGATCGACCGGAACCTTGTCTCGGCCGCTCGCTCGCTGGGCTGCACCAACTGGCAGGCGTTCCGTGAGGTGACCCTGCCTCTGTCGCTGCCGGGCCTGGGCGCCGGCCTGCTCCTCAGCTTCGTTCTGGCGGCCGGCAGCTATGTGACGCCGCAGATCCTGGGCGGGCGTTCGGACTCGCTGTTCGGCAATCTGATCTTCGACACCATCATGCGCGAGCTGAACTGGCCGATGGGGACCACGCTGTCGATCGTCCTGCTGGCGCTCCTCGGCGTGGTCTCGGTGATCTACAGCCGCTATATGGGGCTCTCGACAATCTTCAAGGGGTTGTCGCGATGAGCGGGGAAGGGCGCGGCGGCTGGATTCTGATCAAGGTTCTGACCGTCCTGGTCTATGTCTTCATGTTCGCGCCGATCGCCGTGGTGCTGATCCTCTCCGTCAACTCGTCCCGCTTCGGCGGCTTCCCCATGGCTGGCTTTTCACTGCAATGGTACGGGAAGCTGTTCGAGAACGAGGCCGTGGTCCGCGCCTTTCATACCTCGCTCTGGATCGGCGTGCTGACGGCAGTCGTCTGCACCGGGCTCGGCACGATGGCGGCGCTGGCGCTGGTCCGTTACGAGTTTCCCGGCAAACAGTGGGTCAACGCGCTCATTGTCGGTCCGATCCTGGTGCCGGAGACGGTTCTGGGCGTCGGCTTGCTGCTGGCCAACCGCTGGGTCGGGCTGAAACCGAACTACGGTCTCCTCCTGGCCGGCCATATTCTCCTGTCGCTGCCCTATGTCGTGCTGATCGTTCAGGCGAGGCTGATCGGCGTGAAGCGGGTCTATGAGGAGGCCGCCTGGTCCCTGGGCGCCAACCGCTGGCAGACCTTCAAAGAGATCACCATGCCCTTGATCATGCCCGCGATGCTGGCGGGTCTTCTGCTGGCATTCACGATCTCGTTCGACAACGTGTCCGCCAGTGTGTTCTGGCGCCCGCCGGGCGTCGAGACCATGCCGACCGAGATTCTCGGTATGCTGAAGGTGTCGATCAGCCCCGAGATCAATGCGCTGGGCGCACTCATGATTCTGATCACCGTCGGATTGCCACTCTTGGGCGGCGCGGTTGCGCGCCTCCTGATTCGTCGCCAAACCGCAACCAACACCTGATGCAAGGGAGGAACGAGACATGAAGATCAGCTCGACCCACCGCCTGGAAAGGCTGCAGGATCGCTATGCCAATGGCGGGATGGACCGCCGGACGTTTCTGGGATTGACGGCCGCCGCGGCTGCCTCGATGGGCGTGATGACAGGCTGGGGCCGGAACGCCCTGGCGGCCGTCACGGAAGTCCGCTTCGACGGTTGGGGCGGTGTTGTGCAGGAGGCGATCGACAAATACGCCTTCCAACCCTACACCGCCAAGACGGGCCGCAAGGTGGTGCAAGGCACCTTCGATGACGAGAACGTCGTCATCACCAAGATCAAGAGCGCCAGCCCCGGCGACTTCCAGATCATCCATTCCTCGGGCGTCGAGTATTACAAGAAGTATATCGACAACGGTTGGACCTCGGAGATCAACGAGGCGAACATCCCGAACTTGGCGAACGTCATGACGGCGATGATCGAGCCGTTCCGCAAGATGACGCCGAAACTGTCCTGCGCGCCCTACGACTACGGCACCACCGGCATCGCCTATAACACCAAATATATCTCCGAGGCCGAGGCCAAGGAGAAGGGCGCCAATCTGCTGGTCGATCCGAAATACAAGGGCAAGATCGGCGCCTATGGCGACATGGTCACCCGTGTCTGGTACGCCTCGCTGCAGACCGGGCAGGATCCGAACGACGCCAAGGACATGGATGCGGTCTGGGCGAAGGTGCGCGAGGCCCGCGACCTCACCAAGAAGTACTGGGGCTCCGGTGCCGAGCTGATGGATCTCCTGGCGAAGGAGGAGATCGTCGTCACCGATGCCTGGTCGGGCCGCATCGCCGCCCTGCAGCAGCAGGGCTCGCCGATCGGCTACAACGATCCGGCCGGCAGCTATGCCTGGATGGAGGACATGCTGATCCTCAAAGGCTCGCCGATGGCCGAGTGTGAGGAGTTGATAAACTTCATGCTCGACACTGCGACCTCGATCGCGGTGGCCGAAGGGCAGAACTATCCGCCGTCGCTCGACCCGAAGAAGGTCAAGCTGACCGACAAGATTGCCAAGCTGCCGGCCTTCGATCCGACCGGCGACATGAAGTCGCTGACCTTCGCCAACCCGGACTACTGGGCCGCGCATTCGGACGACTGGACCAAGCAGTGGGACCGCATCTCCAAGGGCGCGTGATCCTCGGCACCCGGCGCGGGATGCTGCCGGGCTGAGCGAATGGAACGGGGATGCCGGGAGCCAGGATCGGCTCCCGGACCCTGCCTCGAATTGTCATGCCTCCCGCTTCGGAAACCGCCATGCAGACGAGCCCCACCGCCGTCGATCTGAGAAATGTGACCCTGACCTATGGCCCGTTCGTGGCCGTCAAGGATGTGAGCCTTGCCATCGAGAAGGGCTCGTTCGTGACGCTGCTGGGGCCGTCCGGCTGCGGCAAGACGACGATCCTGCGCTCGATCGCGGGGCTGGTGAATCCAACCGGCGGCGACATCACCATCGCCGGCCGCAGGGTCAACGACGTGCCGATCCATCGGCGCAATATCGGCCTGGTGTTCCAGAACTACGCTTTGTTTCCCCACAAGACGGTGTTCGACAACATCGCCTTCGGCCTCAAATATCGCAGCGTGGCAAAATCGGCCATTGCCGAAAAGGTCGCGCGGGCGTTGGACATGGTGCGTCTGCCCGGCGTCGGCAAGAAGCTTCCTTCCGAGCTTTCCGGTGGCCAACAGCAGCGCATTGCGCTGGCGCGCGCCATCGTGATCGAGCCGGACGTGCTGCTGCTCGACGAGCCCTTGTCGGCGCTCGATGCCAATCTGCGCGAGGAGATGCGCACCGAGCTGAAGCTGATCCAACGAAAGATTGGCATCACGACGATTTTCGTCACCCATGATCAGGGCGAAGCGCTCGCGATGTCCGACCTTGTCGTGGTCATGAATGCCGGTCGCATCGAGCAGCGGGGCGCGCCCTCGGACGTCTATGAGCATCCGGCCAGCGAGTTCGTTGCCAATTTTCTCGGCAACGCGAACTTCCTCGACGGCAAGGTGGTGAGCGCCATGGCGGGCCAAATCCTCATTGAGCTCGCCGGTGGTGCCATGCTGACCATCGGGGGCGGTGCGGTGCATCCCGTGAAGCCTGGCGACCAGGTCCGCGCCGTGGTCCGTGCCGAGAAGATTGCGCTCACGCAGTCTGACGGCTCGCCCGAGGGGCGCTCCGCCCTGACGGGGCGGATCGTCGATGTGGACTATCTGGGCGCGCTGGCCCGTTACGACATCGAGCTCGCGGACGGGCAGCGCCTCAGGGCCCTCTCCTCCCTGCGGGAGCGGGCTCATGCCGCCGGCGAAGCGGTTCGGATTTCGATAGCGCCCGAACATTGCCGCATTCTCTAGGCTTGGGGCCGGCCATTGAGGGGCCTCCTGGCTCCTCGAAGAATCTGAGGGGCCCTGCTCCGAAATCGGACTCATGCGGCAGGCGCGGGGGCTCCATGCCGGCGCCGCGTGGCAAATCAACCGGCGATCGCGTAAACTGTCTTTACGGTCAGATCACCTTTATCGGCGATCTTCCTCGCTCGTTCCCCGGTTTATCGCCCGTCGAGCCCTTGCGGGCTCGACATTTCGCGTGAAGGTGTTTCCCCCGCATGGCCGCCCCATCGTCTCCCGGCGAGAGCGGCAGCGTGCTGTCGGGCATCGGCTTGGCCCTGGCCGCCTATTTGCTCTTCTCGCTTCAGGATGCCAGCGTGAAATGGCTCGTGGTGGATTACGCCACGGTGCAGCTCATGTTCATGCGCAGCAGCGTGATCCTGATCATCTGCTTCATTTCCGGTGGACCGCGCCTCGGGTTGGAAGCGTTGGCGTCGCCGCATCTGAAGACCCTCGCCTTGCGCGCGCTGGTCCTGCTGTCGGCCTGGTTCTGCTACTACACCGCCGCGCGACACCTTCAACTCGCCGAGATGAGCACGATCTATTTCTCCTCGCCGCTGATCGTGGCGGCCCTGGCCGTTCCCATCCTCGGCGAGCGCGTCTCTCCCTTCCGCTGGTGCGCGATCGCGATCGGCTTCGTGGGCGTGCTGATCGCCTGTCGTCCGACCCACTTGCATGAACCCCTCGCCATCGGGATGGCGCTGACGGCGGCCCTGCTCTGGGCCTATGCCATGATCCTGTTCCGCCAGATAGCGCCCTATATCCGGACGCTGGTCCAGATGGTCATCTCGAACGGCGCCTTCGTGATCGTGTGCGGTGTGGCCTTGCCCTGGGTCTGGAAGACGCCGTCCTTGCGCGAATTCCTGCTGATGGTGCTGATCGGCGTGATGGGCGGGGCGGGACAGTTCCTCGTGACCGAGGGTATCAAGCGCACGCCGGCCTCCGTCATCGCGCCGCTCGAGTTCTCGGGCCTGCTCTGGGCCTTTGCGCTGGGCTATCTCATCTGGGGCGACCTTTCCGACGTCGCGGTCTTCATCGGCGCCGTGCTCATCCTGATCGGCGGGATGATGATCATCGGGGCGGAATGGCGCGCGAGCCGGCGCCGCGCGAGCGAGCGCCGCGCCGCCCTGACCTGAGGCCGACGGGACTTCCGCCCGTTCAGGCGAGAACGCTGCGGGCCAGCCAGAGCGCCAGGAAGAGCGCGAGGATCGACAGGATCACCGAACCCAGCACATAGAGCAGGGCGCCGAGCATGTCGCCGCGCTCCCACAGCACCGCCACGTCGAGCGAGAAGGCGGAGAAGGTGGTGAAGCCGCCAAGGATCCCGGTCGTGAGGAACAAGCGCCAGGGCTGCGAGGCATCCTCGCCCCTGAAGGCGAAATAGGCGGCGCAAAGGCCCATCAGCAGCGATCCGACGATATTGATCGAGAGGGTGCCGTAAGGGTACGAGATGCCGACCAGCCGCGCCGCCAGCAGATTGACGCCATGGCGGATCGAGCCCCCGATCCCCGCGCCGATGAAGACGATCAGAAAACTCATCATCGATAGACTCTCCCGAGAGATCGCCTGCCAGCCGATCCCATAAAAAAAACCCGCCATCGGCGGGTTCTCAGAAATGCCCCGCCGGCGCCCCGAATGGGACGATCGACAGGAGCCATCAGCCTTCTGACAAAGGCGGTTGTCGGGGGACTCCATCCCCATCGCACCAGGGTGAATCATAGCGCCGTGTAACCCGTCTCGTCAAAAGCTCCGGGATGACCATGGACCGACCCTCTAGAAGGGCCTGCTGGCCCGGAGGAACGCTTCGGGGAGAAAATGCTCCTGGCAATCGCAGGCGGGCGGGCAGGGCGCCTTCTCGACGCAATGCGGGATCGGCTCGTCCTCGATCGGGAGGAACCGGCCGCTGCGCCGGTCATGCGCCAGCAGCCGGCCGCTGACGAGATCGAAATACCAGCCATGGAGCACCAACTGGCGCTGGCGCACGCGTTCCATGATCCAGGGGAAACCCATCAGGTTGCCCAGCGACACCATGACAGTCGCTTCCTCGAGCATGCGCCGTTGTTCGGCTGGGGGCAGATCCGGGCAGACCTTGTTGAGGGCCGCCAACGCCGGGTTCGCGATGCGGACCCAGTCGGACAGGAACTCGTAGCCCGCATCCGGCTGACCGGCATTCGCGAGCGCCCTGACGCCGCCGCATTGGGCATGGCCCATCACGATCACATGCTGGACCTTGAGCCCGCGCACGGCGAACTCGATCGCCGAGCTCGTGCCCTTGATCCGCCCATCGACCTCGTAAGGGGGAACCAGCGCCGCGACATTGCGCACGATGAAGAGGTCGCCGGGATCGGCCTGGGTCACGATGGCGGGATCGACGCGCGAATCCGAGCAGCCGACGATCAGGACCTTCGGCGCCTGGCCTTCCTCGGCCAGACGGCGATAGAGGTCTGAATCGCCTTCGAAATGGGCGGCCCGGAAACTCTCGAAGCCGCGAATCAGTCGTTGCAGGGGATCGGACATCGGCGCTTTCTCAGCCGCTTCATAGCAATCGAGGCTCTTGGGGTCAAACCGGCGTCCGGCCGCAAGGGGGCGCGGCCGGCGGCTCAGGAGACGGGCGGCAGACGCAGGCTGCGATCGGGGTCGGGCTGATCGCGGCCGTAATTGCGGTAATACTCGTTCGAGACGTCGATGCGCGGCTCGTAATCCCAGGGCGCGATCCGTCCCGCGGTCAGGGCCTGGTGGATGAGACGGCGCCGGCGCTGGCTCTCGATCACGTCGTTGCGCAGGGCTTCGAGGTTCCAGCGCCGCTCGGCCTCGTCGGTCAGGTTGCGCACCGCGTCGTTATAAGCGGGATTGAGCGCGAGATTGCGTTCCTCGCGCGGGTCGGCGCCAAGATCGTAGAGCTGGGTCGGCTCGCCGCGCGAATAGACGAACTTGTGGGTGCCGCGCCGGATCATCACGATCGGATGGTCGTAACCCTCGGCCATATATTCGCCCAGCACGTCGCCGCGCGGGCGGGCGCCCGTTGCCACGCTCTGCGAAAGATCGCGGCCGTCGAGCGCTGTCGCCGACAGCGCGGCATCGGAACCGGCGAGGGCGAGCAAGGTCGGCAGCAGATCGAGATGCGATACCGGTTCAGCGATGCGCTGCCCAGCGCCGACCCCAGGACCCTGCAGGATCAGCGGCACGCGGACGGCGCCATCGAAGAAGTTCATTTTGTACCAGAGGCCGCGCTCGCCCAGCATGTCGCCATGGTCCGAGGTCACGACCAGCATCGTGTTGCGGTCGAGCCCGAGGGCCGCCAGCGCCGCCAGCAGGCGTCCCAGCAGCTCGTCGCAATAGCTCACCATGGCGTAGTAGGCGTGCCGCGCCTTGCGGATCTCGGCCTCGCCGACCGGAATCTCGCCGCGGTCATAAAGCGCGTACATGCGCCGACCCACCGGATCGCGCATCGCGGCCTGCAACGCCGGCAGGATCGGGAGATCGATCATGTCTGGGTCGTAGAGATTCCAGAACCGTCGCAGGCCTTGATAGGGGTCATGCGGCTGCATGACCGAGAGCGTCAGCATGAAGGGGCGTGGGTCCGCCGAGGCCTTTGTCTTATGCAGCCACTGGATCGCCTTGAAGGTCGCGTCCTCGTCATATTGCAGGGACAGCGAGTAATCGCAGGGACCGGCCTCGGCCACGCTCTGCAGCGTGTGATACCAGGGCTGAATCTCCTCCGGATGATCCCAGTCGGGAACCCAGCCGAAATCCGAGGGCGAAAGGTCGGTGGTGAGCCGCTCCTCATAGCCATGGAGCTGGTCGGCGCCGGTGAAGTCCATCTTGCCCGAGAGGCAGGTGCGATAGCCGGCGGCCCTCAGGTGATGCATCAGGGTTGGAATGCCGGACGGCAGTTCCGCGGCATTGTCATAGGCGCCGATGCGCGACGGCAGCAGGCCCGTGAGCATGGCGAAGCGCGAGGGCGAGCAGAGCGGCGAGGTGCAGTAGGCCTGCTCGAACAGCGTTCCGCGCGCCGCCAGCCGCGACAGATGCGGCGTGCGGACCAGGGGATGGCCATAGTCGGGCAGGGCCAGCGCCGCCATCTGGTCGAACATGACCAGGAGAATGTTGGGGCGTTGGCGGTCCTGCGAACCCAGCGGGGAAGGCATCGGCGACTCCGGCGAATCCGAAACGGCGCCGACGATCTGAGGCCAGGAGCGGGGCCGCCGCAAGCGAGGCCGGAAAATTTGTAACGATTTCAGCGCAGGATTTGGCCCGCTCGCCCGTGCAGGGGCCGTGAATTCGCCTTAATCCGACCGCAAACTTAATAGACAAGCCTTTGTTGGATAGGCATTTTCGGCAACTTCTCTCCTCTGCGGGGCCCCTCCTGTGATAGAGTTAATGCGTTGACCCCGTCTCATTCTTCCTCGCGCATGGGCCCGATGAGCCGTCGCCTTGCCATTCTGCTTTTGGTTGGTGCCGTCGTGGTCGCCGGCGGTGGCTACTGGTTGCTGAAAAGCCGCGCGGCCTCGCTGGGGCCCGATGCGGTCGTATCGACATCCGCGACCAAGCCCGCAGGCACGACCGCAGCACCCCAGGCGGTGCCGGTGGTTCTGGGGATGGCGGAGACCCGTTCCCTGCCGGTGCGCGTCGACACCATCGGCCGCGTCGATCCCTTCGCCACGGTCGCGGTGAAATCCCAGGTCGACGGCCCCTTGCTCGCGGTCCATTTCCGCGAAGGCCAGCAGGTCGCCAAGGGCGATCTCCTCTTCACCATCGATCCCGCGCCTTTCCTCGCCGAGCTTCATGCCGCCCAGGCCAATCTCGCCAGGGATCAGGCGGGCCTCGTCAGCGCCCAGGCCGACATGACGCGTTACAAGGCGCTTGCCGGCTCCGGTTATGCCTCGCAGCAAAAGGACGAGCAGGCGCGGGCGACGGTCGATACGCTCCAGGCTTCGATCAAGGCTGACGAAGCGGCGGTGGAATCGGCGCAGCTCAAGCTCGGCTATGCCGAGATCCGCTCGCCGATCGACGGCCGGACCGGCAGCTATCAGGTCGATGCCGGCAATCTCGTCAAGGCCAACGACACGACGCCGCTGGTCGTGATCAACCAGACCAAGCCGGTCTATGTCGTCTGCTCGATCCCCGAACGCTATCTGGCGGAGATCCAGGACCGCATGGCCTCGAGCGGCTTGACGGTCGAGTCCAATGTCCCCGACACGGAGCTGCCACCGGTCACGGGGAAAGTCGTGTTCGTCGACAACCAGGTCGACATGGCCACCGGCACGATCCGGCTCAAGGCCGAGATCACGAATGAGAATGAGCGGCTTCTGCCGGGTCAGTTCCTGCGCGTCACCCTGGCGCTGCGCGAACTGGACAATGTCGTGGCGGTGCCGGACGCGGCGGTCCAGATCGGCCAGCAAGGCACTTACGTCTATGTGATCGGCCCCGACAACAAGGCCGAGCTGCGCACCATTCGTCGCGGCCCCAGCTTCGACGGCTATACGGCTGTCGGCGAGGGGGTCTCTGCCGGTGAGCGTGTCGTGGTCGATGGCCACATGAATCTCTATCCGGGCGCGCTGGTCGTGCCCAAGCCGGCCTCCTAAGGGGTGAGCAGGCTGGCGCCCGACCCCCGCCGCTGGCGCTTTGACAAGCGGCGGCCGGATGTCTCGACGAAACGCCACGTCGCCTTGAGGGAGCAGGCATGAACGTACCGCAGCTATGTATCGAGCGGCCGGTCATGACGACCCTGTTGATGGCGTCGTTCGTGATCTTCGGTCTGGTTGCCTATAGCAACTTGCCGGTGGCCGAGCTGCCTGCGGTCGACTATCCGACGATTTCGGTCAGCGCCTCGCTGCCCGGCGCCAATCCGGAGACCATGGCATCCTCGGTCGCGACGCCGCTCGAGCGGCAATTCACGACCATCGCCGGCCTCGACAACATGACCTCGACGAGCTCGCAGGGTCAGACCAGCATCACGCTGCAGTTCTCGCTGAGCCGCGATATCGATGCCGCGGCCCAGGACGTCCAGTCCGCCCTGGCGGTGGCCCAACGGCGCCTGCCGACCGAGATGCCGACGCCGCCCTCCTATCGCAAGGTCAATCCAGCCGACTCCCCGATCTTCTTCCTGGCCCTGAGCTCGCCGACTCAGCCGCTCTATGTGGTCGACGAATATGCCGAGACCTCGATCGCCCAGCGCATCTCGACCTTGCCGGGCGTGGCCCAGGTGCTGGTCTATGGGGCCCAGAAATTCGCGGTCCGGATCCAGATCGATCCCGACCAGCTCGCGGCCCGCGGCGTCGGCGTGGACGATCTTTCGACCGCCATCGACAGCGCGAACGTGCAATTGCCCGTCGGCACGCTCGATGGCCCGCGCCAGTCGCTGACGCTCGAGGCCAGCGGCCAGCTGCAGGAAGCCTCAGAATACCGGCGCCAGATTGTCGCCTATCGCAATGGCGCCCCGATCCGGCTCGATCAATTGGCCAACGTGATCGACAGCGTCGAGAACAACAAGGTCGCCAGCTGGTTCAATGGCAATCGCGCCGTGGTCCTGGCGGTCCAGCGCCAGCCCGGCACCAACACCATCGAGGTGGTCGACGCGATCAAGGACCTTCTGCCCACCTTCCAGGCGCAGCTCCCCGGCTCGATCAAGCTCGACGTCCTCTATGACCGGTCGGTCTCGATCCGGGCTTCCATCGCCGAGGTTCAGTTCACGCTGATCCTCGCGGCCGGGCTGGTCGTGCTGGTGATCTTCCTCTTCGTCGGCAGCGGCTCCGCGACCATCGTCCCCAGCCTGGCGCTGCCGATCTCGGTCATCGGCACCTTCGCCGCCATGTCGGTGCTGGGATACAGCCTCAACAACCTGACCCTGATGGCCTTGACGCTATCGGTGGGATTCGTGGTCGACGATGCCATCGTCGTGCTCGAGAACATCCTGCGCCATGTCGAGAAGGGCGAGCGACCACGCGACGCCGCCCTGCGCGGCGCCAGCGAGATCGCCTTCACCGTGTTCTCGATGACCCTGTCCCTGGCGGCGGTCTTCATCCCGGTGATGTTCATGGGCGGGATCGTCGGACGGCTGCTGCATGAATTCGCGGTCACGATCGTGGCCTCGATCCTGGTCTCGGGCGTCGTATCCCTGACCCTGACGCCGATGCTGGCGAGCCGGTTCGTGCGACCCCACCGCGTCCATAAGGATGGCGAGATCAAAGAAAGCGTGATGGTGCGGTTCTCGAACTTCTGGTTCAACCCGCTGCGCGCGGCCTACGGCGCGACGCTTCGCCTGGCGTTGCGCCACCGCTTCATCGTCCTGCTGATTTTCTTTGGCACGCTGGGTGCCACCGTCTGGCTGTTCCAGATCGCACAGAAGGACTTCCTGCCGAGCGAGGATACGGGCCAGGTCACGATCTCGACGGAAGGGCCGGTCGACAGCTCCTTCGCCGCGATGGTGGAGCGCCAGCGCGGGTTGGCCGAGATCGCGATGGCCGATCCCAATGTCGCGCAGGTCATGTCCAGCGTCGGCAGCGGCGGCGGCCGCTCCACGCCCAACACCGGCAACATCTTCCTGACCTTGAAGCCGCGCGCCGAGCGGGCGCTCAGCGCCGACCAGGTGGTCAGCGCGATGCGCACCAAGATGGCGGTGGTCCCTGGCATCAAGGCCTATCCGCAGAACCCGCCGGCCCTGCGCATCGGCGGCCGCAGCTCGAAGGCCGCCTATCAATACACGCTGCAGGCCCAGGATCTGGTCACCCTCTATGGCGGTGCCAAGGACATGCTGGCGCGGATCGCGAAGATCCCGGGCGTGGTCGACGCGACCAGCGACATGGATCTGAACGGACCGAGGCTGTTCGTCGATATCGATCGCGAGAAGGCCGCGGCCTTGGGCATCACCGCCCAACAGGTGGAAGAAGCGCTCTGGACCGCCTTCGGCCAGCGCCAGGTTTCGACGATCTATACCTCGACCAACCAATATGAGGTCCTGCTCGAGGTGGCGCCGGAATATCAGGGCGATCCCGCCGCCCTGTCGCGCCTCTATCTCAGTTCCGAAAGCGGCGGTCTGGTGCCCTTGACCGCGCTGGCGACGGCTAAGCGCGGCGTGGGCGCGCTGACGGTCAACCATCAGGGGCAGATTCCGTCGGTCACGATCTCCTTCGGGCTCCAGCCCGGCCTGTCGCTCGGCACCGCGATCGACCGCATCCATGCCGCCGAACGGGAGGCGTCGCTATCGGCCGCCATCACCACCAGCTTCCAGGGAACGGCGCAGGCCTTCCAGGATTCGCTCCATGGGCTGGGCCTCCTGCTCGCGATGGCGGTGCTGGTGGTCTATATCGTGCTGGGCATCCTCTATGAGAGCTTCATCCATCCGCTGACGATCCTGTCGGGCCTTCCGGCCGCCGCCGTCGGTGCCGTGGTCACATTGCTTTTCTTCGATCTCTCGCTCAGCCTCTACGCCTTCGTCGGCATCGTCATGCTGGTCGGCATCGTCAAGAAGAACGCGATCATGATGATCGACGTGGCGGTGGTGCAGCAGCGCGAGTTCGGCAAGAACGCCCGCGACGCGATCTACGAGGCCTGTTTGGTCCGCTTCCGCCCGATCATGATGACGACGGCGGCGGCCCTCGCGGGCGCCTTGCCGATCGCCGTCGGCTTCGGCCAGGGCCATGAGTCGCGCCAGCCGCTGGGCCTCGCCGTGGTGGGCGGCTTGCTGCTGTCGCAGCTGCTGACGCTCTACATCACCCCTGTCATCTATACCTACATGGACGGGCTCCATAACCTTCGCCGCCGCCGTCCGGCCGCCGCGGTTCCCGCCAGCGCGGAATAGGCCAGGAGCGCAGGACCGCCTCGGGGGTTTCGCCGCCCCCGGCGCGGTGTCATGATGCGACTCCTGTCCAACTCCAGACCGAAGATTCCACCGCATGCCGTCGCTTTACGTGGCCCAGAGCAAGGCCCTGAATGAATGGGGCTCCGATGTCGGGCTCAGCAAGAACCTCTACAAGGTCGGCGTCACCGACCTGCCGCCCAAGGATGCCGTCGCTGCGCTGAATGACGAGAAGTTCGCGGCGCAGACCGACTGGGCCCTGATCAAGGCCGAGCCCGTCGAAGGTGCGGACGAGGCGACGCTGCTGGGGCGGCTGGCACTGAAGGAGAAGCCGGTCGATCCCAAATATTATCCGCGGATCCGGGGCGCCACCGGGATCTTCCGGGTGAAGCTCGAGAACGCGGAGAACCACATCATCATCAAGGCGTCGCTCGAAGGCGAGATGCCGAAGCTCGCCAAGCTCAAGCCTGTAGAAGTCGCGGGCTATCTCATCCAGAACGTGCTCGGCTAGAGGCCCCGCTCTCGTCGCGCCAGCCGCAGGCCGTCAACGCCGCGCGCATATGCGCGGGCACCAGCGCCGCGGCGGCGATCGGCGGGGCGCCCTCGACCGAGGGGATCGAGACGGCGCGCGCATGGAGCTGGAGCGGTGTCTCGATGCCGCCCGGCGCTTTCCCCGGCGCGCCATAGACCGGGTCGCCCAGGATCGGACAGCCCAGCGCCGCGCAATGGACGCGCACCTGATGGGTCCGTCCGGTCCGCGGCTTGCATTCGAGCCAGCTCATGCCGTCGCCCTGGCCGAGCAGGCGCCAGTGCGTGACCGCGCTCTGTCCGGATGGGTCGGCCACCATCTTCCAGCCTTCCTTCCGGTTGAGCTTTCGCAAGGCCAGCTCGACGATGCCGGAATCGGCCGGAGGCGATCCCAGAACCACCGCCCAATAGGTCTTCTCGATCTCGCCCGCCGCGAACAGCGCGTTCAGCCGGCGCAGCGCGCTGCGCCGCCGCGCCAGGACGAGGCAGCCGCTGGTGTCACGGTCGAGACGGTGGGCGAGGAAGGGCGCCGTCCGCGCCTCGAAGCGCAAGGCATCGAGCGCGGCCTCGAGCGAAAGGCCACCCGAGGGCCCGGGATGAACCGCGAGGCCCGCGGGCTTGTCCAGGATGATGAGCTCGCGGTCGCGATGGAGCACGCGCGCCGGCAGCGCCTGCATCAACGTCGCCACGGCCGAAGCGGGGGGCGCCACCTGCGCCGCCTTGCCGGCGGGGCGTGCCTTCTGCGCAGGCCTGGTCCGTCGCGAGGAAGAGCGTGGCCGTTTCATGCGACAGCGATCATAGCGGCAAGCGGGCGCTGCGGGGCAGTGTCGGGCCTGCCATGCGGGGGCCGCGTTTGACGGGCCCGGGCCCGGCCGCCAGGATGCCCGGCATGACGGACAAAACCGCGGTTCCCTTCGCCTTGCAGGGCCTCGACCATGTCGTGATCCGGGCGTGCGATCCCGGCCGCCTGGAGCGCTTCTATTGCGAGGTGCTGGGCTGTGCGGTCGAGCGGCGCCAGGAAAAGATCGGGCTGACGCAGCTGCGTGCGGGACGATCCCTGATCGACCTCGTCGATATCGCGGGGCCCTTGGGCGGACCCGGCGGCAAGGCGCCGACGATCGAGGCGCGCAACATGGATCATTTCTGCCTGCGCATCGAACCCTTCGCGCCGGCAGCGATCAGGGAACATCTGGCCCGTCATGGGATCGAAGCCGGCGCGGTGGAAAGCCGCTACGGCGCGGAAGGCGAGGGACCTTCGCTCTATCTGCACGATCCCGAGGGCAATGAGGTCGAACTCAAGGGGCCGCCGCGCTGAAGGAGCGCCGGCGTCATTTCGATCCGCCAGATCCGACGCAAAAAGAAAGCGGCGACCCGTTGCGGGTCGCCGCCGTCATCTCGTGTCTAGTGGAGGCCCTCCAAAGAAACCCCCGGCAGGCGATCAGCCGACCTTCAGGTTCGCCGCCGCAGCCTTGCCGCGTTCGGAGACGAGGTCGTAGGAAACCTTCTGCCCCTCAGCCAGCCCATCCAGGCCGGCGCGCTGTACGGCCGTGATGTGCACGAACACATCCTTCGAACCGTCGCTCGGGCAAATGAAGCCATAACCCTTCGTCGCGTTGAACCACTTCACGGTACCGCTAGCCATAGTCTTTCAGACTCCTCTAGAGCGTCTATGCGCATCGCCATATGCCACGCGACGACCGCGTGACCTTGGGCATTCACAACCTGTCTAGGAGATGACTTGAATCCGCACCCCTGCAGGGGTGGCCCCAAAACGGCGCTAGTCCGTCACAGGCCATGGGCAGCAAGACACGCCAGAACTCGATTGCGGCGGGAAGATATGGCCGTAAGGCGACGATAAGTCAACGAAATTCCTAAATTGCCCATGTTTCCATGGGAGTCTGGCCCTTGGTTGAACGTCGAACCAACGGGGCAACCGGCCAGGGAAAATCGGGCATTACGGGGCGGAACGCCCCAGTAACATGGCAAGACGGCGCCCCAACTCACTGGGGCGAAACGGCTTGTCGAGCATGGCCTCGGCTTCGTCGCCGCGGCTTCCCGCGGCCCGCTCGCTATAACCCGAGGTCAGGAGCACCTTGATCCCAGGGCGCCGCTCCCGCGCGATGCGCGCCAGCTCGAAGCCGGTGATGCCCCCGGGCAGCACGACGTCGCTGAACAGCACCGTGATGTCGGGCCGCTGCTCGAGGAGGGCGAGCGCCGTCGGCCCGTCCGCCGCCTCGAGGGGCTCGTAATTGAGCGCACGGAGCGCCTCGGCGGAATAGGCACGCATGTCGGGGCGATCCTCGACCACCAGCACCGCCTCGCTCTCGCCGCGCAGGCTGCGATGCGACGGGGCGGGGTCGTCGGTCGCCGTCAGTGGCATCGGTGCACGCGGCAGATAGAGGCTGATGGTGGTGCCCTCGCCGACGCGGCTGTCGAGCTGCAGGAAGCCGCCCGACTGCTTGACGAAGCCATAGACCATGCTCAGGCCGAGACCGGTTCCCTTGCCGACCTCCTTGGTGGTGAAGAAGGGCTCCAG
>NZ_JBOHKS010000124.1:0-7341 GCF_050729195.1 Hypericibacter sp. | reverse complement strand
GTTTCGCGCGCGCCTGCCGCTCCTGCTCTGCTTCATCCCGCCCTTGGCCTATTTCCTGATCTTCGTCCTGCTGCCTTACGTCAACGTCTTCCGCTTCAGCTTCTGGCGGGTCGACAACTACGCCATCGTCCGGGACTTCACCCTCGACAATTACGCGCGAGCCTTCGAAAACCCGCTCTATCTCTCGGTCATCGGCAATTCGCTCGAGATCGCGCTGATCGTCACGGTCTTCTCGTCGGTCCTCGGCTATCTGCTGGCGCTCCATCTGATGGCCCATGCGGGCCGGCTGCGCCAGCTGCTCTATTTCCTCATCGTCATTCCGCTCTGGACCAGCTTCCTGCTGCGGGCCTTCATCTGGCGCATCATCCTGGGCCGCGAGGGCGTCATCAACAGCGCGCTCGAGCATTTCGGCCTCACCTCCGATCCGCTGACCTTCCTGCTCTTCAGCAAGTTCAGCCTCTGCGTCGGCCTCATCTACATCTTCATCCCCTTCGTGGCCCTGCCGGTCTTCACCGCGCTCGAACGCATTCCCCAGGAATATGGCGAGGCCAGCCTCGATCTCGGCCAGTCGCCGCTCGAGACCTTCTGGCGCGTGATCCTGCCCTTGAGCCTGCCCGGCCTCATCGCCGGCGCCACCTTCACCTTCTGCCTCAGCTTCGGCGATTTCGTGGCGCCGGCCCTCTTGGGCGGGCCCAACGGCGCCATGATCTCCGGCATCATCATCAGCCAGTTCGGCGCGGGCTTCGACTGGCCCTTCGGTAGCGCGCTCGCCGTCATCGTCATCGCCATCGTGGGCGCCAGCGTCCTGCTGATGGCACGGATGGAGCGACGCGCATGATGCAGGCGCTGCTGCGCTGGTCGCTCGGCCTCCGCGCCGTGATCGCCGCGGGCGGCTGGGCGATCATGCTGTTTCTCTACCTGCCGATCGTGATGCTGGTGCTCTATTCCTTCAGCGAACCGCGCAACTTCCTGTTCCCGATCGAGAGCTGGAGCCTGCGCTGGTATGCGCTGCTCTGGTCGGACAGCGAGCTGCTCCATTCCATCCGCAACAGCCTGATCGTGGCCGCCGGCGTCGTGCCGCTGACGCTGCTGCTCGGCATCCCGGCGGCCTTCGTGGTGGCGAGGCTCGATCTGCCTGGCGTCCGGCTGTTCGAGCGGGCGGTCCTGCTGCCGCTGATGATTCCAGGGCTCGTGACCGGCCTGGCCCTCCTGCTCATCCTGCGGGGCTGGGATTTTCAACTCTCGCTCGTCACCGTCATCATCGGCCATTCCGTGGCCTGGCTGCCGGTGGTGGTGACGCAGGTCTCCGCCAAGCTGCGCCGGCTAGACCGCAGCTTCGAGGAGGCGAGCCTCGATCTCGGCGCCGACCGTTTCGAGACCTTCCGCTGGGTCGTGCTGCCCAACATCGCCAGCGCCATCTTCGGCAGTGCGCTCCTGGTCTTCACCCTCAGCTTCGACGAGGTGGCGATCACCTTCCTCCTGACCGGCAGCAAGAACACCCTGCCGATGCAGATCTGGTCGATGCTGCGCCAGGGCGTGACGCCCGAGATCTGTGCCATCGCCACGATCACGGTGGCGCTCTCGACCCTGCTGGTGGTGACGGGCCTGCGACTGGCGGGTCCCCGCTCCTAGGCCCGCATTGCCTCGCCCTTGGGATCATAGGGCGACGGCTCGATCACTCTAGCGGGCCGCTCGACACCGACGACATGGACCGAAAGCTCGGTGCCGGCATCGGCATGTGCGCGATCGACCAGCGCCATGGCGAGACTCTTGCCCACGCAATGACCGTAGGCGCCCGAGGTCACGAATCCCACCCGCTTGCCCTTGTGCCAGACCGGCTCATAGCCGGTGGCGTCGGCATCCTCGGCCGCGATATCGAGTGTCACGAGCTTCTGCTTCGGCGCTCCCGCCTCGCGCTCCCGCAAGGCAGCATCGCGGCCGACGAAGTCGCCCTTGTCGAAGGCGATCCAGCGATCGAAGCCGGTCGTGCCGGGCGTATAGGCTTGGGTGAACTCGCGCGACCAGATGCCGAAGGATTTCTCCATCCGCAGGCTGAGCAGCGCATTGAAGCCATATTCATGCAGGCCGAAGGCCTCGCCCGCCGTCTTGAGGGTGCGGTAGAGCGCCAGATGCTCGGCTGCCGGCACATTGATCTCGAATCCCAGCTCGCCCGCGACCGAGAGCCGACCGACCCTGGCGCGGCTCAAACCCACATCCATCTCGCGGCAGGCCATGAAGCGGAAGGCCGATTTCGAAACGTCGGCGCTGCTGACGACACTGGCCAGCAGCTCGCGCGATTTTGGCCCCGCCAGCGAGAAGCCGACCCAGGCATCGGAGATGTCACGCACCGTGACACCGTCGCGCAGCAGGCCCGCGAACCAGCGCATATGCCAGGCACGCAGGTAATAGGAGCCCATGATCCAGTAGCTGCCGTCGCCCCAGTTGAAGACCGTGAGATCGCCCTTGAGCTTGCCGCTGGGCGCGAGCATCGGCGCCAGCGCCGCACGGCCCGGGCCCGGGATCTTCGACGCCATCACATGGTCGAGCCACTCTCGCGCCTTGGGGCCGCTCACCTCATAGCGCGAGAAAGCGGAGGTATCGAGCAGCCCCACGCCTTCGCGCGTGCGCCGGCATTCGGCCGCGACGATGTCATGCGCGTTGGAGCGCTTGAGAGTGGGCTTCTCGATGAAGCCTTTCGAGGGCGCGAAATAGATCGGCACCTCCAGGCCCCAGCTGTTGCCCCAGCGGCAGCCATGCACGGTCATGGCGTCATAGGCGGGCGTCATCTTGAGCGGCCGCCCGGCGGGCAGCTGCTCGTTCGGATAGGTCATGACGAAGCGGCGCGAATAGAACTGCGCCGTCATCTGCTTCAGATAGGCGCGGTTCGAGGCGAACTTGCCGTAGCGCGCGATATCCATGCCGTAGATGTCGGCCGCCGGCTCGCCCTCGACCATCCATTGCGCCAGGCTCAAGCCCACGCCGCCGCCCTGAAGGAATCCCGCCATCACGCCGCAGGCGACCCAGTAGTTCGGCAAGCCTTCGACCGGGCCGACCAGCGGATTCCCGTCGGGCGTGAAGGTGAAGGCGCCATTGACCCATTTCTTGATGCCGGTCCGCAGCAGGCAGGGGAAGCGCTTGAACCCCATCTCGAGCTCGGGCCCGATCCGGTCGGTATCCTCCTGGATCAGCTCGATGCCGTAATCCCAGGGCGCGCCCTCCATGTTCCAATGTTTGGTGTTCTGCTCATAGATGCCGAGCAGCAGCCCCTTGCCCTCCTGGCGCATATAGGTGAAGCCCTCGAGATCGACCGTCAGCGGCAGCTCGCGATCCATGGCCGCGATCTCGGGGATCGTCTCGGTGACGAGATAATGATGCTCCATCGGCGTCACCGGCAGGTCGATGCCGGCCATCAGCCCCACCTGCTTGGCCCAGAGCCCGCCGCAATTGACCACATGCTGCGCCATGACCGTGCCCTGCTCGGTCACGATCTGCCAGGACCGGTCAGCCTGCGGGTGAAGCTCCAGCACGCGGTTATGCTCGAAGATCTCGGCGCCGCGCTTGCGCGCCGCCCCGGCATAGGCATAGACCGCGCCATAGGTGTCGAGATGGCCCTCATTGACGTCATAGAGCCCGCCCAACACATCCGACACATCGACGATCGGGCACATCGCCTTGATCTCGTCGGGCGTCACCAGCCGCGCCGTCTCGATCCCCATGGTCTGGAAGATCCGGTAGGCGGCCTTGAGCCATTCCCAGCGCTCCGGCGCGCTCGCCATATTGACGCCGCCGGTCATATGCAGCCCGACATTCTGGCCGGATTCGGCCTGGATCTCCTTGTAGAGCTTGATGGTGTAGTCCTGGAGCGCCGCGATGTTCGGATCCGCGTTGAGCGCATGGAAGCCCCCGGCCGCGTGCCAGCTCGAGCCCGAGGTCAGGACATTGCGCTCGATCAGCGCGATGTCCGCCCACCCCAGCTTCGCCAGGTGATAGAGGACCGAGCAGCCGACGACCCCGCCGCCAATAACGACCACGCGATAATGGGATTTCATGACGCCCTCTGCCCTCTCCTCATGCGAGCCCCAAGCCTATCCAGGCGCCTGCGGAACGTCTAGACACTGCTGTACAGTGACCCTGGCCGGCGGCGCCGGAAGGCCTTAGACTCGCGGCTTCCATCGAGCGGAACCGGCGATGACGAAAAGACGGACGAAACGCAGGACGGCCCCGGCCTCGGGCAGCTACCCGCAGACCAAGGCGAGCCGCGGGGACTGGCTCCAGGCGGCGCTGGAAAGCCTGATCGAGGGCGGGGTCGAGCAGGTGAAGATCCTGCCGCTGGCCCGCAAGCTGTCGGTGTCGCGCTCGAGCTTCTATTGGTACTTCAAGCGCCGCGAGGATCTGCTGGCGGCGCTCCTGCGCCACTGGCAGGCGACGAACACGCAATCGATCGTCGAACGGGCGAGCCTGCCCTCCCGCTCGATCGACCAGGGCATCCTCCATATCTTCGAATGCTGGACCGACGACAGGCTGTTCGATCCGCGGCTCGATTCCGCGATCCGCGACTGGGCGCGGGGCTCGCCGAAGCTGCGCGGGATCGTGCAGGAGGCGGACGACAAGCGGGTCGCAGCCATTGCGCGGCTGTTCCGGCGTCATGGCTATGAGGCCAAGGAGGCCTTCATCCGCGCCCGCGTGCTCTATTTCACGCAAGTCGGCTATTACGCGCTGGGTGTCGAGGAGTCGCTGCGCCAGCGCCACTCCTATCTCGCGCCCTATCTGAAGAGCTTCACGGGACAGAATCCGAAGCCGGCGCATATCGCAGCGTTCCTGAAGATCGCGGGTCGGGGCTGATCACTCGATGTCGGCGCCGCCCTCGCGGCAGCGCCGGTCGACGAAGGCCTCGAGTTCCTCGGCGCGGGCCGGGTCCATCGCCGGCTGCTCATACTGCGCGATCATCGTCTTCCAGATCCGGTGCGCGCGCTGGGTGGTATCGACCGATCCCGCCGCGGTCCATTGCTCGAAATTGCTCCAGTCGGAGAGCAGCGGCGTATAGAAGGCCTCGCGATAGCGCTCCAGCGTATGGGCCGTGCCGAAGAAATGGCCGCCGGGTCCGACATCGCGGATGGCGTCGAGCGCCATCGTGCCCTTGTCCACTTGGAGCGGCCGCATGACCATCGACATGGTCTGCAGCATCTCGGCATCGACGATGTATTTCTCATAAGAAGCGGTGAGACCGCCCTCGAGCCAGCCGGTGCCATGCAGCATCAGATTGACGCCCCCCATCATGGCGCCCCAGATCGACATGGCGCTTTCATAGGTGGCCTGCGCGTCGACCGTATTGGCGGCGTTCACGTTCGAGGAGCGATAGGGGATCGAATAGCGCCGCGCCAGCTGACCGCCGATGATGGCCCCTTGGACATATTCGGGCGTCCCGAAGGCGGGTGAGCCGGTGCGCATATCGACATTCGAGGTGAAGCCGCCATAGATCAGCGGCGCGCCTTTACGGACCAGCTGCGACAGGACGATGGCGCCCAGCGCCTCCGCGTTCTGCTGCACCAGGGCACCCGCGAGCGTAACCGGCGCCATCGCGCCCGCCAAGGTGAAGGGCGTGATGCAGACTGCCTGCCCCAGCCGCGCCATCTCGATGACGCCCCAGGCCATCGCCTGGTCGAGCTGGAGCGGCGAGTTGGTGTTGACGACCGTGTAGAAGCTGGCCTCGGCCAGCATCCGGCTCTCGTCGATGCCGCGCGCGATCCGGACCATCTCGAAGGTGTCGCGCATGCGCTGCGGCGCAAAGGTGAAGGCCCAGAGCGCCTTATCGCTCAAGGTCAGCATCGCCTGGCCGGCCTTGAGATGGCGCACCGGCACCGGGATGTCGATCGGCTCCGGCACATAGCCGCCATTCACATGGACGATGTTGAGGCTCTGCGCCAGCTTCAGCAGATTGCAGTAATCCTGGAAATTGCCGGGCCGGCGCCCGCCCGCGAGATCGCTGACATTGGGCGTGCCGGCGGTGGTGGCGAAGACCACATGCCGGCCGCCCATCGTGACATTGCGGTCGGGATTGCGCGCATGGAGCGTGAACTGGGACGGCACGGTGGCGAGTGCCTGCTCGATCAGCCCCCGCTCGAAGCGCACCTGCATGGTGCCGTCATCGACCGTGGCGCCGCCCGCGCGATAGATCTCGCGCGCCTCGCGCAGGAGGACGCGGGTGCCGATCTCCTGCAGGACCTGCAGCGAGGCTTCGTGGATGGATTCGAGCTGGTCCGCCGAGATGATTGCCATCGGCGGATAGGGATTGGTCACCAGCTGCCAGGGCAGCTGATGCAGGCTCGGGGCGGCATCGCCGCTGCGGCGGCGTTGCGAGCGTCGGGTGGTCTGGGGTTCGGCATCCATGAGGAACCTTCACGGGCTGGGGCGGCCTGTTGCAGCCTCGCATTGGCCGCTCCAGTGTCGCTCGTTACAGCCAGTGAACGTCCGGAGGGCGCCCTGGGGCCAACGCAAAGTTTTGGCAAAACCCATGAGCTTTCCTCATAATCGACACATGACAAGGCGCGGAAGGACCGGCCCCTGACCGGCAAGCTCACCATCCCCATGCTGCGCATCCTGGTCGCGCTCGACGAGCAGCGCAGCTTGACGGCGGCCGCCCAGTCGCTGGGCCTGACCCAGTCGGCGCTGAGCCATCAGTTGCGCGAGGCGGAGCGCCGCTTCGGCGTCGGCTTCGCCGAGCGTGTCGGCAACCGCCTGCGCCTGACGGCGCTCGGCCAGCAGCTCCTGAGCACCGGCCGTTCGGTGCTGGATCAGGTCGATCGCGCGGAATCCGACCTGCTCCGCTTCCAGACCGGGCGCCAGGCCGCGGTCCGGATCGGCTTTCATGCGCATAACGCCCATCACTGGCTGGCGGGCTTCCTGGCCGAGGCCCGAAAACAGCCGGAGACGCCGCCAATCGAGCTGGTGGCCGATGCCATGGCCCTGCCCTTCTCGGCGCTGCAGACGGCGAAGGTCGATATCGCGCTCAGCTGCAGCGCCTCGATCCCGCGCTCGCTGCGATCCCTGACGCTTTACGAAGACGAGCTTGTCGCCGTCCTGCCAGTCACTCACGCCCTGCGCTCGAAGGCGGCGCTCGGCGCCAGGGATTTCGCCAACCAGACCTATGTCTGTTCCTCGATCGTGATCGAGGAGGGCATGGAATATTCGACCTTCTTCCGACCGGCCGGCGTCCGGCTCGACCGCTCGGTCAGCGTCGGCAGCGTCGACGCGGTCCTCTCCGGCATCGAGGCCGGCCTCGGCGTCAGCATCCTGCCGCGCTCCTGCGTGACCCCGAGGTGGTCCGCCGACAATGTCCTGCTG